>NZ_JABXWD010000135.1 GCF_019173545.1 Candidatus Magnetobacterium casense
GATACAATATATAGCCTCCTGATTTAAGCTGACGTTGTCTTCCTTTGCCTTTTCTTCCAATCGTTTATGGAGTGATTTGGGAATCCTGAGAACGAACCTGCCGCTATATTCTTTAAGGTTTGACGGAGGAGGGATAGCAAGATTCTTCTCCGTGGCGATCTGTTTCCATTGTTCAAACACGGTGCTGAGTGCGGAAATTGCCTCTTCACGGGTTTGCCCGTAGGCTGAAACCTCGGGGATATCCTCTATGAAGGCACCAAATTCATCATCTCTCTCGTCAAAAAATATCTTGACCGTATAGTCCTTAAAATCATATGGCATCGTTTTCCTCCAATATTCTTATAAATTGTTTCACCTGATATTCTTTGGCCATACCGTTTTTGCCTTCTTGCACGGGTATAAGTTTTTTGTAATCGCTGCTAAAAAATATAACATGACTGCCTCTGTACCTCAAACATTCAAAGCCAAAGTCCTTGAGTAAATTTTCAAAATCACTAAAGCGTACATTGGCAGGATTATTTATAGCATCCCTTAAAATTTTATCCCTTTTCATACTTTATGGTATCACATATAGTACTAAAGGTCAAGATGATAAATTGACTTCCGTTAAATGAGTCGGTCCTGACCCGGTTGTTGCTTGCATTAAAGTTAAAACTGATGTAAGATATAGCAGTGACGCTTTTTTTCTGATGCACAGGGTTAGTGGATAGTGAAAATGACCAGGCTCCTTGTTATAAAGCTGCGACACATTGGCGATGTCCTGTTGACGACGCCGGTGTACCGGGTCATCAGGGACAGGCTGCCTGATGTACACATAGCGGTGATGGTAAACTCCGGCACCGAACCGATGTTGAGCGAAAACCCCAACATTGACGAGCTGATTGTCTTTGACAGGTCGATAAAGGGGCAACCGTTTCTAAAGAAGTGTGGCAGCGAACTCTCATTCCTCAGGGTGGTGAGGGCCGGGGGGTTTGACACCACTATTGATCTTACCGGAGGGGATCGGGGCGCCATAGCCTCATACGTAAGCGGTGCAGGTCGCAGGATTGGGCGCAACACCCACAAGGTCAGCCTATGGGGCAAGAAGGCCCTCTATACCGATCTGATTGGCGTAGACCAGACACAACACGTTGTGAGTCAGAATCTCCACCTGGTAACAGGGCTACTGGGAAACGACGTCCAAGCCCCTGTGCGCGTGGAGATACATGTACCCGAGGTAGAGACGCAGGCGGCAGAGGCGGCGCTGAAATCCAGGGGCGTGCATCAGGGCGATACGCTGGTGCACATTCATCCGATGTCGCGGTGGCAATACAAGTGCTGGCAGGATGACTACATGGCCGATGTGATAACCTGGCTCGTTACCAACGGCGTAAAGGTCGTACTCACCGCCGCCCCCGACGCCAGGGAAAGGGAACGCGTAGAGCGGATTGTCTCACTGACTGCTCTGAGTGCGGTCTCACGTGCGGGGGGATTAATCTCCCTTGGGGGGGCTGGCACGTTGAAGGCCCTTGCGGCCATATCGAGGCGTTGTGCGTTGTTTTTCGGTGTGGACTCTGCCCCCATGCACATAGCCGCTGCGGTTGACACGCCGGTTGTGGCGTTGTTTGGACCATCTGGCGTATTTAACTGGGGCCCGTGGTACAACGACTCCAACACCCTACAGCCATACCCACAAAGAAACGGCCAGCAAGCCTGCGGCATACACTCGGTGATTCAACGAGACTGGCCATGCATCCCCTGCGGCAAGGACGGATGCAACGGCTCAAAAAAAAGCGACTGCCTAGACGACATCACCCCCAACGAGGTCAAACACGCTCTGACGAAAGCCCTCAATCGAAATCTGCTATAAAACCCTTCATTTGTTAGTACTTATCTCTCGTTCATCTTTAACAACATGTCTGCCTCCTGTAATGTTGTTATATGAGGTTTATTATAATTCCGTATAGATTTTAGATGAGGCAATTCGGGGGTTGACAGATACCCCGCCGGTAATGTTAGCATATCTCTATGGATACGCTGACACAAGCACATAACGACACGCTTTCAGCTCGTGCCCTCTATGAGGTTGATTTTTATCAGTGGGCGTTTCGTAATGCCGATCTGCTGCGGCATGGCAGATTCACGGAGATAGACATAGAAAATATAGTAGAGGAACTGGAGGGCATGGCCAGGAATAACAAAAGAGAGCTATTGAGTCGATTAAAGGTGCTGATAATGCACCTGCTAAAATGGCAATACCAACCAAAACGACGTTGTAAAAGTTGGCGTTCAACAATAATTATTCAAAGACAAGATATTAAAAATCTGCTTGAGGACAGTCCAAGCCTAAAGCATAATATAGAAATAGTTATAGCTAAAGGATTTATAGACGCCAAAGAAGGATTTGAAGTTGACACAGGGATTAGCGCCAATACATTATCCGAGACCTGTCTCTATACCTTTGAACAATTAATGGATCGTGGTTTCTGGCCCGAATAACATGGATACATTAACACATAACGACGCTCTTACGGCTTCTTCACTGCGGCGGGACATTCCCGCTCGTGCCCTCTATGAGGTTGATTTTTATCAATGGACGTTTCATAATGCCGATCTGTTGCGGCAAGGCAGATTCACAGAGATAGACCTTGAAAATATAATAGAGGAGCTGGAGGACATGGGCAGGAATAACAAAAGAGAACTCTTGAGTCGATTAGAGGTGTTAATAGCGCATCTGCTAAAGTGGCAGTATCAACCAAAACGGCGTTGTAGAAGTTGGCGTGCAACAATAGGTAATCAAAGAAAAGAAATAGAACATCTGCTTGAGGACAGTCCAAGCCTAAAGAATAAGATAGGAACCGTTATAGCTAAAGGATTTATAGCGACTAAACGAATGTTTGAAGACGAAACAGGAATTAGCGCCAGTGAATTACCTGAAACCTGCCCCTATACCTTTGAGCAATTAGTGGATTACGGCTTCCGCCCAGAATAGTCCTTTACTCCCGGAAAAAAATTTACACGGGTAAGTTCGGGGGGGGCGTGTTGCCTCACGTAAGGATCTATACGAAAGTAGTGTATCCTCTAAAAAAAGCATGGTAAAAGGTTTCGCAGGAACCAGGCTTTGTCTTTAATCCAATCGACGTATGCAATAAAGTCCTTCATCTTTTTGATATTGACTTAAGCCGCCAGTTGTGTTAATATTTACGTTATGCAGCAGTCAGATTACGTCCCGCTTCATCTGCATACCGAGTACAGCTTGCTGGATGGGGCTATACGGATCGGCGAGCTTATCGACATGGCAATGCAGTACAATATGCCTGCAGTGGCCATCACTGACCATGGCAATCTGTTTGGGGCTATTGAGTTCTACAAGAAGGCCAAAGATGCCGGCATTAAACCTATCATCGGGTGCGAACTATACGTCGCCACGGGCAATCGCCACGAAAGAAACAAGAGCGACACCAGGGGATCGTATTTTCACCTCGTCCTGCTGGCAAAGGATGCGGAGGGTTACAGAAACCTCGTCACGCTTGTCACAAAGGCATACACCGAAGGATTCTACCACAAACCGCGCATCGACATGGAGCTGCTCCAACAACACAGCGCCGGACTGATTGCTCTGACGGCTTGCCTCAAGGGCGAAGTGCCATTTTACCTGCAACGAGACATGATGACGGAGGCCAGAGAGGCCGCCATCAAATACATGGAAATCATGGGGGCCGATAACCTCTACTTTGAAATCCAGGACAACGGCATAGCCGAACAAATCGACGTCAACAGAAAACTCATCGCCCTCTCTAAAGAACTTGAAGTCAAGCTCGTGGCAACAAACGATTGCCACTACCTGCGCAAAGATGACGCCACCGCACACGACATCCTCCTGTGTATACAGACGGGAAAGACCATCACCGATACCGACAGAATGAGGTTTAAGACAAGCGAACTGTACTTCAAGTCCCCGCAGGAGATGAAGCAGGCCTTTGCCGAAACCCCGGAGGCCATCTTCAACACCCTGGAGATAGCCGAAAAGTGCAACCTCTCATTCCAACTATACAAAAACATGCTGCCCCAGTATCACATAGAAGGCTCCCAAACGGCTGAGACATATCTACAGGGTCTTGCCCTGGAGGGACTAGCCAAAAAGATAGGGCCACAACCATCCGCCACGTACACCGAACGCTTTGACACCGAACTGAAGGTAATCAACAAGATGGGTTTTGCCTCGTACTTTTTAATCGTGTGGGATTTTATAAACTTCGCACGCAGCAACGACATCCCCGTTGGTCCTGGCCGGGGGTCGGCAGCCGGTTCACTTATTGCCTACTGCCTGGATATCACCGACATAGACCCGATAAAGTACAACCTGCTCTTTGAGCGGTTCCTGAATCCCGACCGCATCAGTATGCCCGACATAGACGTAGACTTCTGCAAGGACAGACGTGGAGAGGTCATTGTCTATACGGCGGAGCGCTACGGCAAAGACCACGTTGCACAGATCATCACCTTCGGGACGATGGCTGCCAAGGCGGCAGTGCGTGACGTGGGCAGGGCACTGGGAATGCCCTATGCCGAGGTTGACAGGATCGCAAAGCTCATCCCGACAACCCTCAACATCACCATCAAGGAGGCCCTCGAGGCAGAGGTCGAGTTCAAGAGCGCCTACGACAGGTCGGACGAAGTTAAGCGCCTCGTAGACATAGCCATGCGTCTGGAGGGGCTGTGCCGACATGCCTCTACCCATGCCGCAGGGGTTGTTATCTCGCCCACTGCGTTGACCGACTACACGCCGTTGTACAAGCACCCCTCAGAAGACGCCATCATCACGCAGTTTGACATGGGTTCCATAGAAAAGATCGGCCTGTTGAAGTTTGACTTCCTGGGCCTCAAGACCCTGACGGTGCTCAGGCAGACCCTGCAGTACCTCAAAGAGCGCAGTATCGACCTCGTGCTCAAGGACATCCCAGTTGATGACACTGAGACATATGAGCTGTTAAGCCGCGGACTAACCACCGGCGTGTTTCAGCTTGAGAGTCCCGGCATGAGGGACATCCTGATCAAGATGTCGCCCAATCGCTTTGAGGACCTCATTGCCCTGGTTGCCCTGTACCGCCCCGGCCCCATTGGCAGCGGCATGGTGGATGATTTCATTAAACGCAAAAAGGGACAAACGCCCGTCACATACGACCTGCCGCAGCTGAAAGACATCCTCGATGAGACCTACGGTGTCATCCTGTACCAGGAACAGGTCATGCGGATCGCCAATAAACTCGCCAGCTTCACAATGGGACAGGCCGACATCCTCAGAAAGGCAATGGGCAAGAAGATCGCACAGGAGATGGACCGCCTCAAGGACGAGTTCGTCTCAGGCTCCGTAAAAAATAACATAGCAGAAAAAATGGCCGTCAAAATATTTGATCTCATGGCCATGTTTGCAAAGTACGGGTTTAACAAGTCGCACTCGGCCGCATACGCATATCTTTCGTATCAGACGGCCTACCTCAAGGCGCACTATCCCGTTGAGTTCATGGCCGCCAACCTCTCCTGCGAGGATACCACGGACAAGATCGTCAAGTTCATCAAGGAGTCCCAAGAGATGTCCATAGACATACTGCCTCCCGATATAAACAACAGCGGTAGCCGATTTAAGATCGTTGCCAAGGCCATACTCTTTGGTCTTGAGGCCGTCAAGGGGGTTGGTGGCAGTGCCATAGAGACCATACTGCAGTGCAGGCAGGAAGGGCCTTTTCAGAGCCTCGAGGACTTCTTTCGCCGTGTCAAGGTCAACAAAAAGGTAACAGAGAGTCTTATAAAGGCCGGCGCCTTTGACAGTCTCTGTACGAGCAGGGCAGGGGCAGTGCAGGAACTTGACGGGCTGTTATCGGGCAAGGGTGCGTTGCCGTCGCTGTTTGACAATCACGCCGAGGGTGGCGGAAACTCCGCAGGGAATGGCGAGTGGGAGGAGGCCGATAAGCTCATGTATGAAAAGCAAGCGCTGGGTTTTTATATCACCAGTCATCCGCTGAGAAAGTACGAGGGTTTTCTGAGACAGTTGCATCTGACAAAGACCGCCGCCCTGGAGGAATGTGTAAGTGGTACGGAGATCAGCGTGGCGGGCATCGTGGCGTCGTTTAAGAAGAAACAGTTGAAGGACAAGCGCACAATGGCCATTGTCACCCTTGAGGATGATGATGGCTGGGTGGAGTGTGTTGTCTATCCGGATGCGCTTGGAAAGGTGCAGGAGTTGCTCAAAAAGGACATCGTTGTTGTGGTAAGGGGCAAACTCGAAATATCCGAAAAGGGGGCCAAGGTGATTGTCAATGAGGTATCGGACATCTCTGCCGTTCTGACGCAGAGGCTCTCAAAGATAGAGATAGACCTCAGATGCACGCCATGTAACGGGGACATCTTTGGGCGTCTGAGAGAGGTGCTTGGGCGCAGCGCCAAGGGCAAGATACCGGTGTATCTGAGACTCCCCTGGAACGGCTCAGAGGTAACAATCATGACATCCTACTGTGTAGGTTATGACCAGGGGGTGTTCAATGAGATCGAGGGTATCACGTGCAAAGGCGTCATTGCGCTTAATTAGCAACGACTAAAATATTAGATAAGCTCTAAAAAAAATAATGCAATCATAATGCGAACCTATCTGGATTTTGAGAAACCCCTTGAGGAGCTGGAGCTTAAACTGGAGGCCATTGCCACTCAGACACAGGGGCGTGACCCCGTGGTTGAGTGTGAGGTGCAAGTGCTTCAGCAGCAGCTCAATCAGAGACGACAGGAGCTGATAGCGTCCCTGACGCCGTGGCAGAAGTGTCAGTTGGCGCGGCATCCGGAGCGTCCCTACACGCTTGACTACATAAAACGTCTGACGGAGGATTTCCTTGAGCTGCACGGTGACCGCAGATTTTCCGACGACCCGGCAATCATCGGCGGTTTTGGAACCATCGACAACCACTCCGTGCTGATAGTGGGGCATCAGAAGGGGCGCGGCACAAAAGAACGCATCGGCAGGAACTTTGGTCAACCCCATCCAGAGGGCTACAGAAAGGCACTGCGATTGATGAAACTGGCCGAGCGCTTTGACATCCCTGTAGTGACGCTCATTGACACCCCCGGGGCATTTCCCGGTTCGGGGGCGGAGGAGAGGGGCCAGGCCGAGGCCATTGCCACAAACCTCCTGGAGCTTTCGTTGTTGGCCGTGCCCGTGATCTCGATTGTCATAGGCGAGGGTGGAAGCGGCGGGGCACTGGCCCTCAGTGTGGCAGACAGGCTCGTGATGCTTGAGCACGCCATCTACTCCGTGATCTCACCGGAGGGCTGTGCGGCCATCCTCTGGGAGTCGGACAAGCTCACACAGGAGGACTTTTCACGGGCCGCATCGGCATTGAAGCTTACGGCCTACGATCTGCTGGCATTTAACGTCATCGACGGCATAATCCGTGAACCCTTGGGCGGGGCACACATCGACATGGATGAGGCCGCACAACTTGTCAAGGCATACATCGTCGATACGCTCAGAACGCTTAGGGAAATCCCAAAAGACGTGCTGTTGCAAGAACGTTACAAAAAACTTACAAGCATTGGGGTATTCACGCAAGATAAAGAACCGGCAGAGATACAAGACGTCGGCAACTCCGCTGTATAGAAGAAAGCAGGAGGGCGGTTTGTGGCAGGGGTGCCCCACCCCCTCCGCCCCCTCCTCAGACCTCCCCTGCAAGGGGGCCAGCCCCCTTGACCCCATTTTACCATGCTCAATGCGCTCCATGCCCCCTTAGCCACCTACGCAAGAAGATACGCAGTAAACCGTTCACTTTGAGAAAGAACCTTCTCTTATTTGTTTTATGAGACTGCTGATGTAAATCTGGATATCCGTGTGTTGTCGTAGTGGCCCTTAAGGAGCTGAAAGTGCATGGCGTGTGTAGCATAGACGGACAGGGTATCAAACAGGATGCCTGTCTTGTACCTTGTATCCCTGATGTCGGCCATTGGAATCTCTGTGTGATTAAACCTGAAGCCCTTTTTGCAGACGAAGATCAGCTTATCGCCAGTCATGCACAACAGTCCCCTGTAGTTTCGGCCAATCTTGACGCCCTTGCCGGAGATGCAGTGGAGAAAGGGCACGTTGTTGTCTTTTATGAGGTTTTTGTTGTGCAGGTAGTCTACAAATCCGGTTATTGAATCGTCATGTTGGGCAAGCGTCTCCGGTGTCTTAGACACTTTACCTGAGAATTTCTTGATCAGGGCAAATATTGCCGAGGACTCTATAATCAAGCAGCGATACATGTGTGGGGCAAAAAAGATAAAAACGAACATGAATATTACAACAAAGCTCAATGTTAATACCGGATGTTTGATGGCAATCCACAACCCGCCTACGACAAAGACGTCTTCCCCTGCGCTGACAAAGAAGTTACTGAATGGTTCCGGGGAGTGATTTACGATCAACCGCACCACAGACTTGACCGAGTGCGAGGACAACGACAACCCTCCGCATAACAGTACGATCTGGAGGGAGAGAATCGGGTCCAGCTTAACACCAGATATCGCTTCCATTGCCAGAAGGGCAGCCCCCACGGGACGTATGATCGTGTGTATGGAGTCCCACGTGCTGTCAACCCACGGGACCTTATCGGCAAGGAATTCCACGACACACAGCACGCCAACGACAATCAGCACAGGCGGTTGTGCCAGGACATTAAGCTCAGACATATGCCCCGGCAAGGCAATAAGCCCGTATCTGATCCCCAACCCGCAGGCAAGCACCGTGGCATAGAGCCTGATCCCCACCAGAAACGAAACCCCCAGCAGAGAACCTAACATCTCGACGCTGTAGATATCTAACACTCTATGGTCCATAAAAACCTACTCCTTAATTATATTATACTGATCGGATTCGAGTTTTTTCGGGTATCAAAATTGCCCGCATACAAGAAAGAAAGGGGCGGCTCCGCCCCCCTTCAGAACCCCCCGCAAGGGGACCAGTCCCCT
>NZ_JABXWD010000136.1 GCF_019173545.1 Candidatus Magnetobacterium casense
AAAACTGTCAAGAGCAGTAGAACCAGGGCACAATGCATAAGGCTCTCGCAATTTTCATGGGCGGGGGCGAATAGTGCTCCTATTCATGAAGGTTTAACCGTGAAATAAATTTTACCCTTTTTTCCTTGCCCCTGACTGGCGCTGAAACGATCATCCCCCTGAATGCCCTCTGGCGCAATCGCTCAGGGCATATGTACGTCAGAGGCACGAGGTGTACGGGGAAAAGTACGTCTATTAAAAACATCTACGGATTATAGCATAAACGAAAAAAAAGATTGACAGCAATCATAAGATTTTGTTAGTCTTAAAGGAGGAAAAGCAGCAGATAACAATATTTAGGTTAATGGCTATGCCAAGGAGGAAAAATGCCTGAAGCTCTATTAGAAGAAGCAACCAGCAATGGTGCAGAGCAAGAGGTGCTTTTTGAGTTTACTGACACCATAAGTGCTGAAGATTACATATATATAGATGGCGTCTTTCCAGAGAAAAGGAGAGTTTTTGCCCAGGCCTACGATAAAGGTATTTCTGAGTTGGTAAGTCAAATTAACGAAGATATTCTATTACCACATGATTATGAAAACAATTATACTTGGAACGACCAAAAAGCTTCTCTCTTAATAGAGTCAATCCTGTTGAATGTTCCCATACCTCCAATATATGTGGCCGAGGATGAGGATGAGTATGAGGCTGAAGATGAAAAATGGAATGTTATAGATGGTCTTCAGAGACTTTATTCGCTAAAAAGATTCTTTTCAAATAAATTCAAGCTATCTGATATGGAAGTCTTTACAGCCCTAAATGGACGTTACTATAAAGACCTTGAAAATAGATATAAAAAATCAATAGACTATGGTCTTATTCGTATAATAGTTATATTCAAGGAATCTCACCCTGATGTAAAATATGATGTTTTTATGAGGCTCAACACCGGCTCTCTAAAACTCCATCCACAAGAATTACGAAATCGTTTATATAGAGGTAAGTTAAATAAACTAATAAAGGAGTTGAGAAACAATAAGCAGTGGATGGATATTCTTGGGCTTAAAGGTAAACACAAAACAATGGCAGATGCCGAACTTGTCTTAAGATATTTGGCCATATCTGAGGCTATAGACAGAAGTACGTTTGACCTCAAAGATTATCCTGGCTCAATGAAATCATTTCTCAATATTTATATGAGTTCTAAACGAAATCCAAAAGAAGAGGAACTTGCGCAAATTAAAGAAAAATTCATCTCAACCATAGACAAGGTGTTTTCGGTATTTGACATCGAGGCGTTTAGAAAGATTAACGTTAAGGGAATTTACGATAAAACGCTAAACAGAGCGATAATGGATACTGTCATGGTCTGCTTTGAAGCTCATGACAAGACAGTTTTAGTTCAGCATAAGAATGAAATAATAAAATTGCTCACAGAGTTAATCCATACCGATAAGTATTTCTCTGATAGTATCACTATTGGCACATCAAACAAAAAAAGTATTGAATATAGACTTAAAACATTTTGTACAAAGCTCAACAAAATATTGATCCGTTGATATGCCTATAGTTTTTGAGGCACTAAATGAATTTAACAGTATAGCAAATTTCGATTGGATTAAATACAGAATATGTGGCATTTTTACGGGGTCAAGGGGACTGGTCCCCTTGCGGGGGGTTCTGAAGGGGGGCGGAGCCGCCCCTTTCTTTCTTGTATTGCACACAATCGAAACGCGCTATAATGTACAGAAATAGATCGTGTATTTGTCATAATATTGGATTTTCACAAAACAGGAGGTAAGAATCTTGGATTATAAAGATATACAACACACCCTTATGGAAGAGTTAAGGCTTATGCACTATCCCATTGCCGTAAAGTTTATTTTTGATGATGCGGAACTTGATGATTTCA
This sequence comes from Candidatus Magnetobacterium casense, assembly GCF_019173545.1. Taxonomy (GTDB): domain Bacteria; phylum Nitrospirota; class Thermodesulfovibrionia; order Thermodesulfovibrionales; family Magnetobacteriaceae; genus Magnetobacterium; species Magnetobacterium cryptolimnobacter. The sequence goes on from NZ_JABXWD010000136.1 coordinate 1,892, forward strand.
AAAACAATGTTTCACATCATATTTCCGTTCATCCCATAACATTCTGCCAATTCGAAATTGGCCCGAGGATGAAAGGACAGACGATATTAGGGACAAAAGAGACGCTTGGCTGCATAAACGCTCGCTACGTGTTTGGATGGAAACCATTAGATGATACGGAGATCAAAAGTCATCTGAAATATGCCAAAGACAGAGAACAAGCCGAGCGATTCATAAAGGCCAAGCCGCGTCTGTCGGAAGGGCAACTGAAGGCCTTTGTCGTTTCACCGCTTGCCGATTCGTATTTCCCCCCTGACGTCGTTCACCTGTATTGTGACAATATGCAAGCCTACCACCTGGTTGTCGATTATATGGCTGCCATGGACGTGCATCCGCTAAGACCGGCTCTTACCATGAACTCGTCGGCTTGCGGGGGGTGCGTATTTGCTTACAATGAAAACACGCTAAATATGCTAACGGCGTGCAGCGGCAGCTACAACTCAGGAAAAACCGAACGTGGTGAGATAAATGTCATGATCCCCGGAGGACACATAAAACCGGTAACCCGGAGATTACTGGACAGAAAAGAGCACCAGGGAAGCTCGTCGGTTACAAGACCGGGTGATTTATTCCCCGGTGCAGACGTCTGCAAGAACTGCGGCCTGATAAGTTTCATCAAATCAAAGGATCGCAAGAATCCACCAAGTGACTGATAAATATCCCGGACAGTCTCCGGAGGGATTGGGACAATCATAAGGACCATAGACAGGTACATACTGCGGGAGTTGTTGTGGTCGCTCCTGTTGAGTCTTGCGGCATTCAACGTAGTCCTGATGATGGAGCGCGTGCTGAAATACAGCCTGATACTAAGCGGGGTGGGGGCCTCTACGCTTGACTTTCTGGAGATCATCATGTATGTGCAGCCTCAGTTGTCGCTGCTGACCATGCCGATGTCGTTTATGACAGCGGTGCTGTTCACCTACGGCAGACTCAACGTTGACAGCGAAATCGTCATACTCAGGGCCGTGGGCATGTCCTTTGGGCAGATTGCAAGGCCGGTGTTGATCCTTGGGTGGATGTGCTTTCTGCTGGTCGGGTATACGGCCTTTGTCATCAGTCCGGCAAGCAGCAAGACCTTCAGGAGCAGACTCATACAGATTATCGCCACCAAGTCCCCCATGGCCATCGAACAGGGGGTCTTCTACACGCTGATCAAGGACGTCGTGGTACTCGTCAAAGAAAAACGTTCAGCGACATCCATAAGGGACATATTTATCTACGACAAACGCAATAAAAAGAACTCATGGGTAATCTTTGCAAAGGAGGGCAACATCACCACCTACGACAACATGAGTGTCGGCTTTACGCTAAAAAAGGGTGAGATATTCCTACCCTCCGCACAGACGCTTACAAAGCTGACCTTTGACACCTACAACATGACTGTAAGCATGATGCCCCAGGTCAACTTCAGCGTCAGCGAGCTGACCCCATCGGAGCTTCTTCAACGGGCCGAGGGCAGACAGGGCGAAGAACGCCTCCAGCTCTACATCGAGTTTCACCGACGCTGCACCCTGCCCCTGATGGTCCTGGTGTTGAGCATCCTGTCACCGGCCCTGGCCCACCTCCTTGGCAAAGGGGGCAGACTGGCAGGGTTGAGCATCGCCATGACCATCTTTGTCCTCTACTACGGCCTCCTGGTCTACTGCGAAAAGCTCATCCGCAACGGCAAACTCGTCCACTTCCCGGGCGCCTGGATACCTCTGGCATTGACGCTCGGTCTATCCCTGTATCTGTACGGGAGGGCACACAGGCGATGACCATTATAGAACGCTACTACATAAAGGAATGCCTGCTGGTCTATCTCACGATAATAGTCGGACTGACAGCGCTGGTGAGCGTCTTTGAGGTCATAGACAAGTACGACAAGCTCATGAAGTACCACCCGCAATACACGGAGATACTAATGTACCTGTCGTACACGGCGCCCAAGTACGTCCGGTACCTCCTGCCGATGGCGGCGCTGATTGGCACCCTGTTGGTGTTTGGTCAGGCAACGAGGTTTAACGAGCTTATTGCCATCAAGAGCACGGGGACAAGCATGAAGCGATTATTTATGCCGTTTGTCGTCATCAGCGTGATACTTGCCGCCATGGACTTTGCTATCGACAGTTTTATTGCCAGTCCCTTTAACTTTAAGGCAAACAACCTCCTGTACAGGTTAAAGCACAATCACAACAGGAATATCTTTAAGACCACCAACATATGGTTTCTGGAAAAAAGCGACACCATTGTAAACATCGGCCAGTACTTCCCCGACAAGGGGGTCATCAAAGACATCACCGTCTTTGTGGTTGACGGTGGCCGTCTCACGCAGATGTACACCGCCGGTACGTCGCTCTATAACGGCAGCACCTGGGTCCTGTCCGATGTCACCTTCTACGACCTGGTAAAGATGACCTCCTCAGGGGCCAACGACATCTCCGTGGAGAAGATAAACGCCCTGAGCATCTACGACGAAGACGTATCCACGGCAGATGAGATGTCCTTTTTCGACCTCGTAAGCTACAACAGGCACCTCAAAAGCGCCGGCTACGACAACCAAAAGACACTGGTAGACCTGCACGCCAAGCTCTCCTATCCCTTTACGGTCATCGTCATGATGCTTGTCGCCATCGCCATTGTCACACGGTTGAAGATGGGTTCGGGTACGATCAGCGTTGGCATTGCCATAGCCGTTGGGCTGGTGTACTGGATATGCTTTGCGCTGTCTCTGTCGATGGGATACTCGGGAATGATACCGGCATTTATCGCATCCTGGGCCGTACCCGCTACATTCATAGCCGCAGGAGGCTACCTGTTTCAAAAGATGCCGCACTAGACCGGTAAGATTCACTATCTCTGCAGGACTACCCCCCGGAAAATCCTGGAGACATTACTGTTGAGCAGATGTTGAAAGAACAAGTCTTTTGATGAGTGTACTTGAAACCTCTAATTCTGAAAGTGCAAGGTTTCTGCTCGCATGATCAATATCAATGCCAACTACATGGTTGTTCTCATCAAAATCCACAACAATCCCAGGTGCAATCTCCAGGGATTGGACACTCGTCTTTTCGCTAAGATCAATATAAAGAGAATCGGTATCCTTATAATAGTTCAGTTTCATTTGCATTACTCCTTAAATCGCCCATCTATAAAGGCGTTATGTATGGTTACACCATCCTCAAGGGTGACAACCCTAAGATACTTATCGCCTACCTTACCCCAAAGACGAATCCTGCCATCAGACTGCTCCTCTCTTCTTACTGGATTGGCAATGACCTCTCTACACATCTCTACCGTGAGGTAAGGACGCTTTCTCAGCACTTCATTCTTAAAATATTCCGTTAATATCTAAAAGTAACTCCCTTCCTATTACTGTAACTATTTTTTTGTATCCTCTTTATATTTCATGGTAACTATACTTTTACGCATCCTGGATTCCTGGTCAAGCCAGGAATGACACAATTGGAAAACGGCGGTAACTGCCATTCCTGCGAAAGCAGAAATCCATATCTTTTACCGTGAAATAAAAATTACCCTGCTTTTTTAAGAGGATACTATTTTTTGTCCAACAACCTGCGCTGTGGTGCCTTGGTGCCCTGCGTTAGTTTGCCCCCTCTGCTGCCCCCTCTGCTGCCCCCTCTGCTGCCCCCTCTGTCTACGTCACATACGGTTATGAAACCATCAGTAGAACTCTTTAACTCCTGAGCACCCTCCAGCATCCGGTTTACGTTGTCCATGATCTCACCAGACTCGGCTTCCATTTCGGTTGCTATTGCCGTTGTCTTTTCGGTACTCGTTACTATATTGGCTGCCGTTGCGGATTGCTCATCAACAACTGTGGCTATTTGTATAATTTGCTCTTGAACAACCTGTACGGCTGTCAGGATATTGTTCAGGGAATTACTGACCTCCTGCATATACTCCGTGGCCTTTACAACCCCCATGGAGGCCTCCTCCATTGAATGAGTCGTCCGCTCAGACTTGGAAAGTACCGTGTTTATCTTGGCAGATATTTCGGTTGTTGCCTTCTTTGTCTTCTCAGCCAGCTTTCTGACCTCATCGGCCACTACGGCAAACCCGCGTCCCTGCTCCCCCGCCCTGGCCGCCTCAATGGCCGCATTGAGCGCCAGGAGATTGGTCTGATCCGCTATGTCGTTGATAACCGTCACTATTCCCGATATCTCCCCAACACTGCCGTTTAACTCACCTATGATACTTGACAACCCTACCGTGGACTTGTGAACCGTGTTGACCGTGCTTACCGCACCATCAACTATATCCTTGCCCTTGATCGCTATGTCCATGGCATGGGTGGAGGTCTCCGACACCTGAGAGGCGTTTTTGGCTATATCCGTGATGGTGTCACTCATCTGTTCTGCCGCCTGTGCTACCTGGGTTGCCTGTGAGTGTTGCATCTTTATACTCTGAAAGGAGTTTTGCACCTTGCCCCTGACCGTATTCATGGTCTCTATTACACTGTTAGTTGACATTATGGTATTGCTTAAGACCTCGTTTAAGGACTGAACCATTTTGTTCATATCCATGGCAAGTCTGCCGATCTCATCCTCTCTGTGCAGGTCTATCTCTACGCAGACGTTGCCTTTGCTTACCTCCCCGGCCAGATAGGCCATGTCCTCTAATGGTTTTAGTATGGTCCCCTTTAATATGGTATAGATAAATATAGTCATAACTAAAAAAACTATAAACACCACCGCAAAGGCTATGGCAGCACTCTTAAACACCTCATCGTCAACATCCTTGTCGGGATATGCAGAGACAATGGTAAACCCCCACTCTGCAAACGGTCTTTCAACCACTGTCCAGTTCTTATCCTTTGTCTTTAATATCCTGTCGATTTCGTCATGACTTGCGTGCTTAGACTGAAAACGAATCTCCCCGATACTGTCAACCACTGCCAGAAAACCGTTCTTGAGCAGCCTTACATCCGACACCACGTCCTCCAACCCCTTGAGGGTGGTAACCTTATAGCCTACGTAGTAGATGCCAATCGTATTGTTGCCCTTGTCCTTTATTGGTGCATAACCGGTTATGTAGGGCTTTCCAAGTATGTCAACCTGCCCATAAAAGGGGTTGCCTGCCTGTATGCTTTTAATGGCCTTGCCCTTGGGGTCAAGGATGGTGCCAATTGCCCGTGAGCCGTCGTCTTTTTTGACGTTTGTGGATATCCTCACAAAGTCGTTACCGCTCTTGACGAACAGCGTGGCCGTCCCTCCCATGGTCTTTGCAACCTCATCAACGATCTCAAAGTGATTTGCCTGCGACTGCTGCCCAAACAACAGATCAGGCACGGACTTGTCAGCCACCTTGGCCGTTCCAGCCAGGGATGGTTCACCTGCGGCAGCGGTCTTGGCGATCAACAGCTTCATCGACCTCTGTACCTCCTCCGACATGAGGCTATTTATCGTAGAGAGAACCTCTGACACCATAGAGGATGTGTGCCCTACCTGGGCATTCACCAACTCGTTGGTACGTGCCTTAACAGTCCCTATGATCACAACCAGCAACACAGCTGTTACCACCAGCATCAGCGCTAAAATAGGAACTATAAACTTAAATACCAGTCTCTTGCCCATAGACATTACCCTCCTTTTACCTGTTCCTGATTCTTTATTGAGTGGACGAAGGCAACCAGTTCAGCATTTTTCTCCGATGTAAGGTCGGTAAATTTTATCGACCTCCCCACGCCTGTTGTGTTTACATCTTTCATATTGACATCAATTATAATGCCCGTAAGGCCCGAGACCTTTTGCTCGCCTGATGCAATATCAAAGACAACCCTCTCCAGCATTCGGGGAAGATGCCCCTGCTCCTTGCGGAGTCCAAACCGATCAAGTTCTACAACCGGATGAAGGACACAGAATAGCCCTCCCTCACTTATATCCTTAAGCTGCCCGCTGACAACGTTTGAATCAAAATTAAAGGAGATAAGACCTTCCATCTTAAATCGCTCGTGCTTTCTTCTACCTTTCTCTATGAGTTTTTTCAATACTTCCTGTTGATTGTCGGCATTTAAGAGATTACTGCGGTTATACACAACCCAGTACATAAATCCAACCATAAAGCCGCCTAATGTATTTCCAAGCGAGACGGTTGAGAGGTTCACGATAAAGAGATTTCCCCATGTGAGATTGGCAAAATCACCGGCTGCTTTACCTGCCTTAAGCCAAAAGTCAGCATCTGCCCCCGATTTTATAAAGATACCAAGCGGGATAAAATACATGTTTGCCACACAGTGCTCAAACCCCATGGCCACAAAGGCAGTGATGGGAAAGATAATCCCGCTTATCTTGTCCACCACGGTGCGCCCCGAAAAGCAGAGCCAGATGGCAAGGCATACCAGTACGTTACAGTAAATTCCCTTAAGCAGACCCTCCCAAAATGGAATGTTACATTTTACATCGGCTATCTCTAGCGCCTTGAGTCCAACGAGCCCGTCCATCAACTTAAATTGCCCGCTCTCATAGATCAAGTAGGCCGTAATGATTGAGCCAATAAAATTACCAACATAGACGATAAACCAATTCCTTAACACCAACTTGGCCGATACCTTCTTACTGGCAGCCGCCATGATTATCAGGACATTGCCTGTAAAGAGTTCAGCGCCGGCTATCACAACCAGGATTAGTCCCAGGCAGAAGACCAGTCCGCCAACCAGCCTTAATATTCCGCCGGGGAGCTTAATTGCCCCACCGGCACCATTGCCTGTTATCACCGTAGTAAAAAACGCACTGCCCAACGCTATGAATGCACCCGCCATGATTGACAGCATCATCAACGTGTACCAGTCAAGGTTGGCCTTGATAACCCCAACATTTTCAGCCTTCAATGCTATCTCTTTTGGCAGCAGATTATCCACTACCGTAGGTTGACTACCAACTATCTTACCGGTTGCCATACTCGTTTAGACCTCCATTTTGATATAATATCTATTATGCCACAACGCTACTGTAAAAAGACACTTTATAAACCGGTAGGGTGCATAAATTTTTGGTGGAAAATGGATTCCTGCTTTCGCAGGAATGACAGTTA
>NZ_JABXWD010000137.1 GCF_019173545.1 Candidatus Magnetobacterium casense
TACTGAAAAATGTTATTTCAAAACATGAGATTTTCCTTTCATCGGGCATTGTTCAAGAGTATCAAGAAGTAATATCGCGAATTAAGTTTAAACCTGGAGCCGTTAGCGAGTTTAAACTCATTCTTTCAGAGATTTTAAAAGCAGCTACGATAATTGAACCAGCGCAATACTCTTTTAATCTGCTTGACCCTGACGACGAAGTTTACCTTGCCACGGCTTTAACGGCTAAGGCTGATGTGCTTATTACCGGAGACCGCAAACATTTTTCCTTTTCTCAGTATGAAGGCATTTTAGTCTTAAGCCCAAGCGAATTCCTAAAAATATAGTATACGTATCCTCTTTATATTTCATGGTAGCAAAAGAAAGAAAGGGGCGGCTCCGCCCCCCTTCAGAACCCCCTGCAAGGGGGCCAGCCCCCTTGACCCCTTCCTGCGAAACATTTTACCATGCTTTTTTAAGAGGATACCTATATTGGGGTATGGCAAACAACAGCGTTTAATATATTGCTTGCAAAACATCACATGCTGTGATACCATAAAAAGTGACAAGCGAGATGACATGTTCAATCTGCACATAAGGGCGCATTGATGCGGGTGCTGTTTGCCAATGTTCCGTGGCACGAGCGTGATGTCACGGGCAGGGGATGGCGCGGGATACGGGCGGGGTCCCGCTGGCCCCACACGCTGCCATGCTACGGGGAGGATATGGTTGGCGGATACATGCCGTTTCCGATATTTCTTGCAACTGCCTGTGCTCTGTCTGCCAGGAGCGGGTTTGAGGCCGTCATCAGAGACAGCATTGCAATGGGTGAGGGCTATGACGCATTTTACCGGTACGTGGAGGGGTTTAATCCCCGGGCAGTTGTCATCGAAACCTCAACACCCAGCTTGCGAAACGATCTCGGGGTTGCCCGGGACATAAAGGCCATCCTGCCACAGACGCTTGTCATCTTCTGCGGGATACACTTCGAGCTGCAACAGGAGGGGTTTCTGTCAGACCATCCGGAGATAGACTACGCCGTCTATGGTGAGTACGAAGTGCCGGTAAACGAGCTGCTCATTGCCATCCGTGATTCACGGTCACCGGAGGGACTTGGCAATCTGCTCTGTCGCCTGGGAGATGGCGTGCTGAAAACCCCCGCCGGTGCGCTGACAGACTTAGAAGACCTCCCCTGGCCTCATCGCGATGGATTGCCACTGGACAACTACCACGATGGCGTGTGTGGGCTGCAACGACCGCAACTACAGATAACCTCAACGCGTGGATGTCCGTTTAAGTGTATATTTTGCGTTTGGCCGCAGGTGGTCTACCGCAGCAACAAGTATCGCAGGCGTCCTGCCACTGACGTGGTGCATGAAATAGCCGCAAACGTCGCCAGGCATCCATACCGGAGCTTCTACATAGATGACGACACATTTAACGTCAACCGCCAACACGTCCTTGAGATGGCCCGACTGATCAGGGAGCATGGGTTGTCGAACATCCCCTGGGGGATCATGGCCAGGGCCGACCTGATGGATGAGCAGATGCTGGTTGCCCTCAAGGATGCCGGCCTGTACAGCCTCAAGTACGGGGTTGAGTCGGCAGACCAGACGGTGCTGGATGAGATCGGGAAGCGTCTGGACCTGGACAGGGTCAGAGAGATTGTCCGCTTCACGAAAGAAATCGACATAAAGGTGCATCTGACCTTTACGTTTGGCCTTCCCAGCGACACGGTTGAGGGGATCGAGCGCACGATAGACCTGGCGTGCAGTCTGGTGGCGGACTCTGTACAGTTTTCAATAGCCACGCCGTTTCCCGGCACCAGGATGTATGAGATGTATCAGGACAGGGGCTGGATCACCACGCATGACTGGGACCGCTACGATGGCTCAAAGACTGCCGTGGCACGTACGAACCATTTCAGCGCCGAAGAACTTGAGCGGTTTGTAACGCTTGCCTACCAGCGTTGGGGTAGGGCAAAGGCCGGGCAGTTTGGCGGGGAATTCAGGGTGGTGTTCAGGGACAGGTTAGGTACACGGTTGTCCCCCGGGGCACGGGTGTTGTTGCTCCAGAGTGCCACGTACACGTTGACGCAGGAGTTGCTGCGACAACTCAACGACATGCCCTACGAGGTGCATCTCATGCTACATGAGCGGTTTGTCGGCGTCTTTGACGGTTTGATTGCCCCGGAGCGGATGCATGTCTTTAGCAACACGGCAGACTTCAGGTACGAGCTGTTGAGCGATTTTGCCGTCAACCTCCGGCAGAGGTATCAGTTTGCCGGCGTGGTGATCCCCTACAGCAATCCAAACGGCAGCGGCTACGACGAAGTGGAGAGGGTTGCCCTGCTGGCCGGTGCCACAATCGTCGCAGGGGTTGGAAACAACGGCTGCATCGTCAGATAAAAAAGAACTATGGTTTCGCAGTTTCTGGATTCCTGTTTACACAGGAATGACCCCTGTTCGAGCCAGGGGCAGGCATGGACGGGCCAAAAACGCCATTTGCTGTCATTCCCGCGAAAGCGGGAATCCATTTTTCAAGCCGTACAAAACGCCTATTTAGGAAAAAGTGCGAAAGTATAGAAAAGAAAAAACCTTCGACCTTCGGAGTGCATTTGCAAAAAGTCTTCAGAGTATGATAGATTAATTTGTTAGGAATGGGAGTGTTGAATATGTGACATGTGATACGGAAAAGGTATGTACATAAGAAAAATAGTATTTTTCTCAGAGGTGTTTGTGTCTGTCTTGCTAACAGTTTCAGTCATGTTTGCTGCAAGAGAGATCGAACCAAATAGTGAGTACCGTGAGATAGTAATAGATTTATGTCTGGCAGTAGTGGCTACATTATGGATAACAAACAGAATAACAAAACCGCTAAATGAAGAAATAGCAAAGCGTAAGTGTATCGAGGAGAGTTTGTTGGCAACCAACGCACAGTTAGATGCGTTGATTAACACCATACCTGATATAATCCACTTTAAGGATAAAGACAGACGTTTAATCCTGGTTAACAGGGCATATGAGGAGTTCATGGGGCTTGCCAGAGAGTCTTTAACAGGCAAACGTTCTGAAGAATTTTTCCCGCCATCATTTGCTGAAACGGTAAGGCAGAGTGACGACGAGGTTGTACGCCTAAATAGCTTGTGCAGATGTGAGCAAAAAATGACAACCCAGGAAGGCGTCACGTACTTCGACACCATAAAGGCACCAGTATTTGACAGTGCAAGAAACCTTATCGGGATATTGGGAATAAGCCGGGATATCACAGACCGTAAGCAAGTTGAAAACTCCCTGCGTGAGAGCGAAGAAAAATATCGCACCCTGGCAGAAAGCAGCAAAGATATCATAGCACGCATTAACTCAAAGGGCGAATACCTGTACATAAATCCTGCCATTAGTTTATATTTGCCGGAGAGTCACGAAGAACTCATCGGAAAGACATGTCAGCTATTTGGAATCTCAGAAGACAAAAGCTGCTGCCATAATGTATATGGACGTAAGGTCTTTGAAACAGGTCAACCCCAGGAATTCGAATTTGAGCTTGAAAGCCCCAGTGGCAAATACTTTTTTAACTGGCGATTATTCCCTGAATATGACGGCAGCGGCAAGGTCGGGACGGTCGTCGTCGTGGCGCGTGATATAACCAACCGCAAAGCAATGGAAAACCGCCTTAGGGCTGAGATACTCCATCGCAAAGAGACAGAGCAGAAGCTGCATATGCTCACATCGAGGATGATTTCCTCACGCGAGGATGAGCGAATCATCCTCGCTCGTGATATCCACGACGACCTGGGACAGATACTGACCGGCTTAAAGATCGACGTGTCTTTGCTGATAGCACAGATGACAGCATCAAGGCATGACAGCTCTGCCATTGATAAGCTGTTGTCGATATCGTCCTCCATAGATGCGGCCTTTGGCAGCATACGCCGGATAGTCACTAATCTGAGGCCAATGGAGCTGGATAAACTGGGGCTGCTGCCGGCAATCAGGTCTTATCTGGAAAATTTCCAGCAACGCAGCGGGATTTCCTGTGAGCTTTGTAGCAACACAAATAATATAAAGCTGGACAGTAACAGTGAGATAGCGCTGTTCAGGATATTTCAGGAGTCCCTGACAAACGTTATGCGCCATTCAAATGCCTCCAAGATTTTTGTTATAATAGAGGAGGATAATATATGCTTGAGGTTGTCGGTAAGAGATAATGGCGATGGCATAAGTGACTCCGAGTTATCGGAGACAGGTTCATTCGGCATTATGGGAATGAAAGAAAGGGCGCTGATGATAGGAGCAGAGATAAGCATAAAAGGAGAAAAGGGTGTTGGTACCCAGGTAACGGTCTCTATAGTTACTAATTTTATGAACAACTATGGAAAATCCAATGCAAATTAGTTTTTTAACACAGGGACCATATGCTCCTGTGGAGATTGTTAATTCAGGATTAAAGATAGACATTACATCCGATAATCCAGGGTATTTTAGATTATCTTTATCCTACTTAACATCCGTACCCATCTACAACAATTGTTCTATTCATAGCATTGGACACCAACTACTCTATGAAATAGCTGTAGAAATTTCAACCAGCAAAGCCAGCTTCGTTATAGTTTCACTTAAACCCATTAGTTTTTACATAATTTGGGTTTTGAAATTACAACCTCATAACCAATCTCTCAAAGATCAACTTTACGGTTTAAACCTACCATGAATGTTATTGCTTTGTCAAGTAGTTTTTTGCCTGTATGTTTTGCTATGCTTGTATATATTTGGCTATACATTCAGTTAATTTTTACAATACCCAAAGGAGCTTAGGATTATGATTAAGATTATGGCAGTAGATGATCACCCTGTTGTTTTAAAGGGGATCGAAAATATCCTCTCTACTCAGAGTGACATGAGTATAGTTGCTCAGGCCGGCAGTGTTTCCGAGTGTATGGAGCTTATAGGCAAGGTCGATTGTGAGGTTGTTATCCTGGATATATCACTACCTGACGGTAGCGGCTTTGACATTCTTGAGGCTTTAAAGGCCAGGAACCCAAAACTTCAGATTATAATACTAAGCATGCTTCCTGATGATAAGTTTGCCATACGCGCCTTTGAAAACGGTGCTGCCGGTTACATAAACAAGTCAACGGTGGCAGATGAGTTGGTTGATGCTATACGGGCCGTGGCCTCAGGCAACAAGTACATTACCCCGGAGATGGCACAGAAGCTGGCCAGACACGTTGACAGGTTTCAACAGGAAAAACTGCCCCATGAAGCGCTCTCAGAGCGGGAGTATCAGGTGATGCTGATGCTGGCCTCCGGGATGCTCCTCAAAGATATCGGCGCCGAACTCGGTATCAATCTCAAGACCGTCTCCACCTATAAAGACAGGATTAAGAACAAGATGAAGCTCAAGACAAAAACGGAATTGATAAAGTATGCCATAAGAAATAAGCTGATATGACGCTGATTCCGGTATTGATCTATTGAAACGTACTTACGTTACTTCAGAAACTGATATCCCCCTTTCAGTTGTAATGGTTGGAGCGCTCTCTATTCGGTATGTCAGGGACAACTGGGTCGAAACGGCAGGGCGGATGTACGATGCAACGTTTATAGACGTCACCCCGATGCTCAACGCCTACAAAAACGGCTACCACGAGTTCTATATCCTCAGGGTGCTGAGGCAAAGACACTACGACTGCATGTTCTTCTACCCCGATGCGATAAACTCGGATTTTTCGGACAGATTCTTTGACCTGGTCCGGGGTGGAGGCACCCCGATAGCGGCCTTCTACGCAGACGATGAACCGGAGCTGTGGTATAAACAAAACACCCCCTACGACCACCGGTTTGACATAGTGGGTACGCACTCGCTCAACGCCCTCAGGCGGCGACAGGCGGAGGGCAGGGGGGAGAACTTCATCTTTATGCCTTGGAGCTTTAACCCCCTGTTCTTTAACCGCATCGACGGGGCAGATAAACTCTACGATGTCCTGTACGTTGGCGAAAACCTGATCAGCCGGGAAAACCCTCAGATATGCCTCCGCGACGGACGCCTCAGACAAAGGGTACTTGAGAGCGTGTATGCACACGGCAAGGAACATGGCTACAGCCTTACGGTCTTTGGTCCGGGGTGGGACAGACATCCGGTACTCAAACAATGCTACGGCGGCATCCTCTCAAGCGTGCAGATGGCCGAGGCCTACAATCGGGCAAGGATAGTCCTCAATTTCGGTTTCTCCGGCGACGGTGATGAGGACATCCTGAACTACCAGACCAAACTGCGCCACTTTGAGGCGGCAGGGTGTGGCGCCTTCCAGCTCGTCAACCAAAACCCCGAACTGGTTGGATTGTTCCCCGATGATGCCGGAATTGCCTACTTCAGCACCCTGGAGGAGTTAAACGACAAGATACTCTACTTCCTCACGCACGACCGCATCAGACAAGAGATGTCCAACCGCATCTACGACATTGCACACTCCACCCACACGGTCCGCAATCGCCTCGAAACGCTCATTGGCAGCTTGCCCCTTAAGCAGTCACGACCCAAAACACACCGCAGCACCAGAGCCGCCATCAAGACCATCCGGTACGACAACAACGATATGGCAATGTCGCTCCTGCGGCAATTGTCACAAGCGGACGCCGCCGATAGTGAACAGACGGCGTTTCACCTTGTCCCCGACACCCTGGAGTGTTACGACATAAACTACAGCCTGCTCAGTGGCGATGCCCATTCACCGGAGACCGCAATCACGGCGGTTAGGACGTTTTTGCAACTCGCCTGCCTGCATCACAACCCCTTGCAGCGCAAGAAGGAAAACATCACCGGTGTGATGCTAAACGAAAAGGTCAACACACGCCGCACCGATCCCCGAATCATAGACTATATCCGCAGCGCCATGCCCGTCATCGACGACGGTGACTACATCATCCCACTGCTCAACCTGATAATCCCCGCAGGATACATACAAGCCGTTGCGACCGCATTTTTAGCAAACGACATCGGGGCATTTGCAACGCTGCCGTGCTTTTACAGCGGGCTGATTGTAAACGACATGGGCATAGACGGCACCTTTAAGGCGGACTTTCCACCTCTGTACATCGCCTGCCTGGAGCGTGCCATTGGCAACATGGTCATGGCGGGTCAGTGTGTACTGATCTACGGTGGACGAGGCACCATGGCCGACAACGTGATCGCACTGTTTAACCGACACAGCGAGTTAGACGTAATCGGGATCGTTGACGGGGACATAAAGCAGGCACAGGTTGGCCGATACAACGTCTGCAGGTACGAGGACATCGAATCCCTCAAGCCCGACGTGATCGTAATTGCAGCCGAGTACTCCGGGCGTAAGATATACGACGCCATCAGGCACCTTGAGGCAACAACAACGATCCTCCCCCTTTACAACCTCAGCGAACCAGTCTGGAGCGTCATCCTCTACGACGTGTGATTAATTTTAAGTAAACATAGGGATTGTCTGAACCAAGATTGATCACTTTGCTCCCTTGACATAGGCGTTACCAGCGCTGTCTATAGCTATATCATTACCACTTTTACTGCCACTCCCCCCCAAGTAGGTGGAATAAGACAACACAGGGTCCAGAACAAGAGCGTATGCGCTGTCCCACTTGTCTACCTTGAACCCTACCAGGTAGTTGTAACCCCCTTTCTTTGCTTTCTTCCTATCAATGACCTTAAAGCCGCCGGCACGGTAAATTTGTTCTCACGTCATGTCCTTAAATGTGCTGAGTTTTTTGACATTCGCAAATAGTCAAAGACCATACGGACACTATGGTTAAGTTTTCGCATTTTCTCTGCTACACTGCGTACTTCCTTGTATGTGATAATGGCGACGGCAAACCGTCTAAGGCGGGTAATATTCTCTGGTCCATAACCAGAGCATATTCGACCATGGTCTTCATCATATGTACGGTCACGATGACGGCGGAGAAGATATTTGCCATCGAGTTTAAGAAGGCCATCACCGGTAAGAAGCCGAAGAAGGACTTTAGCGGCGATGGCAAGAGCAACGTCATATGGCAGAGCTCCACAACGGGCGACGTGGCGATCTTGCAAATGGATGGTATAACGATAAAGGGTGCAGACTTCGTGAAGCCTAAAGCTGGTGCGGCCAGTGTAATGGCACCGCTAAAGGAGCACAGGTCAGGCGCCGATTCCTGGGACATGAATACCTCCGGCGACTACAACGGCGACGGCATCAATGACATGCTCTTGCAGGACGGCTCAACTGGTGATGTCTACATGTGGTTTATGGACGGCAACACGATCAGCTCCGGAGGCTACGTTGAACAAGGCGTGCCAAGTCAGTGGAGCATCTATAAACGCAAATCAGCCACGGGGAGGGGCAGGCACGAGGGAGGCTTGCCCTCCCCTGCTTCGTTACTACAGTAGCTCTTCAATTTCCATGATGTCATTTGCCGTTATCAGTGCATCAGTTATCGCATAAAGCTTGGTTTCATCTTTATAAGTTTTGATCTTAGGCATAAGCGATAAACCACGTTCGCCAAATTTTCTCCTCAGCAAAATCTCAATCGAATTTTGCATACCTCTTACCTGACCTTCTGACAAGCCTTCTACCCGGCCTTCTACCCGGCCTTCTACCCGGCCATTCTCTATGCCCTTCTGCACTCCTTGCATGAACCTTATATCCGTTTCCAAGTCGTATACTATCGGCATCTTATCCACCTCCTCTATTATGATCTCTTGCATATCTCTCAACTTTGAAAAGACCTCTGTTTCCTTTATATACATCGACAGGTCTAATCCTCCGATAACACTTGCCACCAGTTCCCTTAAAATCTCCCTTGCAAATGACCGCTCGTCCCGCTCCCCTCTGTCGCACAAGATCGACATGGCTATCTCCTGAGGCACGCCGGAGTACAGAAACCGCTCACAGGGGATCGTCCTGATATCGATCAGTTTGTACTCGTAATGGACGCCAGGCATGTCCA
>NZ_JABXWD010000138.1 GCF_019173545.1 Candidatus Magnetobacterium casense
GCCGTTGCCGTTATGGGTTGATCCTCCACGACGAGGACGACCACCCAGGCACCTACAAAACCAAACAATGGCGGTGGCTGCATGACCACGGTTGTTTGGGGTGCTACCTAGCAATGCCTTAAACCACATTTTTACATTAAAGGGATCAAATAGCAGCATTTTATCAGGTAAAAGCTATACAAAAATTACTCTTATAAAACCGGCAATTTTAAAGAAATATAACACTGCTGAATGGAAGGTAGATGTACTAGACGAAATAGAGTTAAGCTAACTCATACATCTACCCTAAGCACAAAAAAAGAGGAGCCAACTATTGACATCGTCTAACTTATTGCAAACGTTTCTGACGTACATGACGCCGTCCAACCCGATAGCCGGGGTTGTGATGTTGTTCCTGCTGGCGATCTTTGCCTTATGGTTGTTGCTGGGACTGATACGGACGCTGGTGCTCATCTCTAATTGGCGGGCTGTCTCAAAGCTGTCCAACGTCAATCTCCTGACGAGCTTTTATGAGGAATCCCGCCACGAGTACATCCACGGCAAAAAGCACGAAAAGGCGGAGGCAGTATTTGAGCTGTTCCTCAAGGGCAACAGCGTCTCAAAAAAATCGCTAATCGCCGAACACGTCAAAACGATCTTTGATGCCGGCATAAAGGGCACTCAACTGGAGATCAGCTCCCTGCTCAACTATACCAATCACCGGTTGTTTGCCGGTAACGCCCTCCTGAAAAACATACTGAGCATCTTTATCATCGTCGGTCTACTTGGGACGCTCTTTGGCCTGGCAGACAGCCTTGCACAACTCTCCCCCATGTTCAGCGCCGATACCGACATCGGGCAGGTCAAGGGAGGCGCCACGATTGCGCTAAAAGACCTCCTGGGAAGCCTCAAAAGCGCCTTTGCCCCCAGCATCCTGGGTGTTATGTTTACCATCTTTGGGGTCTTCCTCTACGGGGTGTACATCAGCCTCTTCTGCAATGTCCTGAAGGACAGACTCGAACACACAACCATAAACGTATGGATACCGCAACTCTATCCCACCATCTCACACGTAAAGGAGATCGCAAAACTGGCAGAATCCATCCAGAATGAAGGCGGCGATTTTAACAAAAACCTCCACAGCGCCAATGAACTCTTGACATCGCTCGGTGCAGCGACAACACAAATGAAAGACACCGCCGCCTTCTTTAACGGTTCCTTCTGCGAACGAATGGATAAGTTTTCAAAGACCTTTAACAAGATCGTATTTGACCAGCAGTTATTTCAGAATAGTATAAAGGGTCTGTACGAGCAAATACTAAAGGGGGCTGAAACCACCAGAGAGCACCTCTCAAAGTCGCTGAGTGTCCAACAGGGGGAGATACACGACATCGTCAAGGTCATCAACGCATACGAAGTCCTTCCTTGAACTGCGCCAACGCCTTGACTCCAACGTGCTGGCCTTTGTCAACGAGGCCAAGGCAGCCACCACAAGCGTCAGCAACAGCAACATGGAGATAACAAAGCAGAACATAGAAACCCTCACAAAAGGCCTCCAGGCAATAAAAACCACCCTGGAAAGAATGAGCACCCCTATCGAAGGAGCTACCGGTAAACTGGAAAGAACCCTGGAAAACTTTTCCAAACAGATAGACAAGATTATCGGTGAACTGCAAAGGGATATCGCCAAACAAAACGAAAACTATGGCCAACACCTGGACGAAGGCAAAAAGCTCAGGGAAAAAATAGAGACCCTTTTACCCAGGTATACAACGACAACGCCAAGAAATCAGCCCATACCGATGACCTTGCCAAACAAGTCCAGACATTCAACGCTACAGAGGGAAGTCTATCATAGACATCCTGTTCAAAAAGAAGTAAAATATATAGCAGATTTAGATTTGATTAAATACAAAACACACGGCATTTTTACGGGGTCAAGGGGTCAGCGACCCCCGGCTCAGTTGGGGACTGGTCCCCTTGCAGGGGGTTCTAAAGGGGGGCGGAGCCGCCCCTTTCTTTCTTGTATCGCACAAAATCGAAACGTGCTATAACTCAGAGCTGTATAGGTCTGTCGCGTTCGTGGTCAACGATGCAGAAGAAGCCAAAGGGGACGTCTGACTCATTGAGCAACTGATGTGGCCGCATTGGCGCTACGTATGCAACGTCAAATGGCCTCAACGGGTACCGATTGCCGCCGATTACAAACACGCCCTCACCACGGATGCAGATAACCACATGGATGTGAAGATGTCGCTCGAAGGTCGAATACCCGCCAGGGTCTATCTGAAAGTATCGCAGGTCAAAGCGTGTCTCCTCGCCGTACCGTCCGATAAGCTCATGCCTGGAGATGTACCGAAACGGCTGATTGATACCCTCCTTGTATGGCCGCGGGGGCCGACCTGACCATCGAAAACCCTCGGCAAATGCCAAATGCTCAAACGCCTCTCCCAGCGTGACGGAGACCTGAGACAATTGGGTTTGCCACTGTGTGGTGGACAACCTAGCTGATGGCTGATATGACGCCTGTGGAAAATTGGAGGTAATCCTTTCAAGGAACGCCGCCGTGCTTTCTCTGATACCAGCGGGATGCTTTAAGAGCGATCCCCCGATGGTGCAGACCGAATCGGGGCCATACATGGCGGCCATGTCGGGGACGTTGTCGAGGCTCATGCCGCCTGCGGGTGCCGGAAAGGCCGGTTTCAGTTGCCCAAGCGGTGCCCTCAGTTCCTGCGACAGGGCCAGACACTCCTCCGGTGTGAAATTAAACCTCCCACCGGCGTTGGGAAAAATTGACAGATCAGCGCCCATCAACCGAAACACGGTGCCCAACAACACCGCCGGTCGTATGCCGTGATTGAGGTCGTGGAAATAGACCCCGGTCAACGCCGGATGTGCCATGATGATTATCCGATATGTTGAGGCCAGGTACCTCACCGTATCAAGCCCTACGATGTATGGCGCCACCAGCACGCCGACAATGCCCTGTCTCAGTGCAAACCGGATGCGGCTTTCGAGTCTGTCTGCGCCGTCAGTGACATTTGGGAAGTATAGGGTTTTTCTGGAGGTCTTTGCGTTTGCCGCCTCAATGGCTTGTTGACAGAGGGTCACGCGCTGCTCAAAGGGACAAAATGTCTGGTCTGTCAGTCCGTGGTCATCCTTGATGATATCGGCTCCTCCGAGGGCAAACTCCGTCGCTACAGTGGCAAGGTCAGCCGCAGAAAGCCCCATGGGCTTGAGCACGGCAGACAATAGCGGCCTGCCGTAAACCCCCAACATCTGACGTATCCCCGGTATCCCATACCCCGGCCCCTTAAATGTCCCAAGGAAGTCCTCCGGAAGGTCTATCGCAACAACCCTTATGTTGCCCTTAAACGAAATGTTGCCAAAGAGGACGTTTAAAAACTGCGGCAGTTGATAAGCGGTTACCTCGGGATTAAACGCCAGAGTTGCACGGTAACGCCCCTGATCTGTAGGGTGGACGTCTTTTACCGTGGGCACGATCGTTGTGTTTATGTGGGGCTTGTTGAAGAAATATCCGTCGGGGACCTCTACGGTCTGCTCCAGTGCAATCTCCCGGAGGATGGCGTCGATGTTGTCTCCTTTGTGGTGAGGGGTTATGTCGTATGTGATATCAATGGTGTCAGACATCAGGGGCAGGGCCACCTACCCCCAGATCAGCCTGCCACGTCTGTTGGCCCAACAACAGATGGAGACGTTTACCACAACGGAGGCGGGGTCTGAATAACTCCCCCCGACCTTAACCCCCAAGGCAGTGGTCTCCGCTGTTGAACCCGATACTGTGGTATAGATGGCGTTGAGGTCCTCCAGTAGTTTTTTTTCAAGTTCCTGTGTTGCGGGGTTGATGTCGTTGAGTCTTCTCAGGAGCTGTTTTTTTGAGATCATGGCCACATCATCCCCCTCCGAACCGATGCCAACCCCTATGGTGTATGGACCACAGACGCTCTTCTTTGCCTTTTTGACGGTATCTGCTACGATGTCTCTGATTTTTTGGTAGTAATCTTCAGTGTTGACCTGAACGTCGGCAGCAGATTTTAAGGCAAAGTTGGCACTGCCCTCTATCTGGGATAACTCTCCGCCAGGTTGACAGTCGGTGTTTTTGAGTAACAGGTCTACGACGAGGTTGTTTTTATCGGAGTCCTCAAAGTAGATGGCAGGATTGACAGCAGCCACATCCGCCTCCGAACCACCGCTATCTGCAGGACCGCGGAGCAGCTTTACAACCGCCCGCCTGCTACCCTCCACGATCTCAACAGTGATCTGTTGACGATCAAGACCGTGTGGTATCTTTACCCAAAAAACAGGTATGCCGATATCACGACACAACGGCTTTCTGGTTGTCCTGGCATTTTTGACGTTATCAATGATAACAGAGAAACATCCACTGCCACGTCCTGGTACTGGTTCGCCGGCTGTAGCCTCTGACGTGTAGGTCTGCTTTAAGGCATCCTCCACGTCAGAGGGAATAGATGAGGCCACCTTTGTGTACAACTCAACAATGCCATCTCTTAGTCTCAACATCCCACAAATCCTCTAACAGACACGGATAGCAATATCCGTTTTACTTGCGACATTACTTATGTGGTTCCCCTGCCGGCGGTGGTAGTGCCGGAGCATTGGGCGCACCCGCACCTGGAGCCGCCGGAGCGGGGGCACTCTGCTTGTTTACAAATTCATCAAGGGCCTTTTCGTCAACCTGCACGCTGTAGTTCTTCTCCACAGATGAGTAGTAGTTATCAAATGCCTTCTTCTGCTTCTCACCAGTGAGGTACTGAACTATCATTTGCTTTACGGCTTCAAATTCGGTGGTCTTTGCCTCTTTGGTGTCAACTACCTTGATTATATGATAGCCAAAGGAGGTCTTAACGGGTGTGCTTAACTCCCCCTTCTTCAGCTTAAATACGGCCTCATCAAAGTTGGGTTCCATCTGACCGCGTGAAAAGAAACCGAGGTCTCCCCCCTTCTCCGCCGTAGCGGTATCCAGTGAGGATGCCTTTGCCGCAGCGGCAAAATCACCACCCTTCTTTAACTTGTCAGAGAGGTCATTTGCCTCCTTTTCGGTCTTTACAAGGATGTGGACTGCCCTGACCTGTTCGGGCATTACGAACTCTTTTTGGTTATCGTCATAGTATTTCTTTGCCTCTTCGGGGGTTACCTTAACGTCTGCCGTCTGCACGTTTTTCTGGATAAGGGTGTTAATGAGATTTATTTTCCTGAATTCTGATATTTTTTTGACAAACTCAGGGTCCTTGTCAAGCCCGACCTTTTTGGCCTCAAGGTATAGTACTTCCCGCTTTTTGACTTCATCAACCAACCTCTTAAGGCCATCCTTACCGGTAAACATGGCTTTTATGTTTGGCGGCAACTTTGCCAGCTCATCCTGTAACTGCTCACTTGTTATCGTCTCCTGACCCAACTTGACAATAGTAGTGCCACCCTTTTTAAGCACATTGTCCTCCGGTGCCTTTGAACATGCCAGGGTCGTTAAAAACACTCCTAATACCACTACCAACAGCAATCGCTTCTTCATACTTTGTGTCCTCTCTCCATTCTTTAAAGTTAGTTTATTTCAACTGTATATTATTATATATCATAGCGCTCCAAAAATTCCACATTGCCCACAGAGCATAAACTTTGATGCAGCGGGAGCGGTCAACGCTATTGCACTACTGCAGCCCGATGCCAAAGAGCTTTGTTGCCGGCAGATTTTCGCCGTAATGCTCAAGGACAAACTCATTGCGGCTGGTTATGACGACGTTGCTGTTGCCCTCGGCCCATTCAACCGCCTCAAGAAAGGGACGGATGACCGCAATTGTTTCAGGCTTTACGTAATACTTACCGCCACTTGGCTCAAGGTTTTCCTCAAAGCCGTCGAAATATATAATTGCAGCGACCTGACTATTGAAAACATTGCGGAAGAGGTCTCGTATCTTGTCCTCGTATGATTCATTCGAACTCAGGATGTTCAAGTTGCCCAATCTGTTAAGCAATCTCCTCAGTTTCGATACAACACCCTCCTCATTGATCACCCCCTTAAAGGCAACCAACTCCTTGTCCACACGTCTTTCGATGAGCTTTGCAGCGAGACAGCTCTTTCCGGTGTCGGCGGGGCCATGTATCAAAAGCCCGAACTTGCCATCCTTCCCCCTGGCAAGCACCTCTGAACCGTCCTTGAGATATGGCCTCTTGCCAACAAAGCCACTGGCAAGGACATTGATGCCGCCGTCCCTTAGTATTGTGCGTCTGACATAAACGGGGTTGTTTGCTTTTGGCGGCAAGCCGGCCTGAACCAATGGTACAATCGGCGCTGCGTTGCCAAAGAGCCTCAACAACGGCCAGGAGTGGTGTTTGATCTCAGGTAACCTTAGTGCGTTTTGTACGGCGTGATCGATCCTCTGGCCAATTGCGAGACTCCTGTATACCTCAGTAATCACAAGGGCTGACGCCTCGTCTTTAACGGAAACTCCCCAGGCAAGTACCCAATTTATACCTTTTTTCGTCATCAGGTATGCAAACGATCCGTATGCCATTTTATTATCAGTGTCACCAGTTAAACAGGCGGAGAGAAAAAGTATCTTTGGCGGGAAATACCTGATTGCATCCCACAACATTTGTGGCGATACCTGATCGCAGTTACCAGCCTCATCCTCCATGCAGAACACCGGACTCATAGCATCGTCAATGCCGGCATGGCCCGTGATGTGGATGACATCAAACCCACCGGCTGCAATATTGGCCTTCTTAAGGCCCTTGAGGCTGCCAGTGTACTCTACGGTCATAGAGATGTTATAGTTTGCAGTTTCGTTGAAGATCAGTTCTTCCTCATTTTCAAAGTCAAGGCGTTTCTTATCCTTCGGCGAGCAGGCCATAAAGAGCATATTAATCGGCCCTTTCTTGGACGTAACCGAAGCTAAACTCCCACGCTCATCAACCAGGCGGATTATGTGTATATTGTGGTCGAGCAGGACGAAGCTCCCGTCGTTTAGCAGCTCAAACGGCAACTGCGTCAACTCGTATGGCGTTTGCAGATACAGGGTTGCGTGTGTGTTCGTATCCCTGGCTGCCCTGATGATCTCCTGCAGCTTTCCGGCGCTGCGATTGAGGAGTTTGTAGAGACTCTTACCGATTTCAGCGCCATTGGCCCCGTCCTCCTCCCACAAGCTCTTGTGGGTCTCCCGGACAATCCCGGTTAGCTCGTCCTCGTTGATGTGATAGGACAGTTCGCCGTTGATGTGTACCTCACGCCGGTCGTTGGCTGTATCCGATATCTTTATGCTTATGCTGCTCATGTATCGTTATCCTCCTGATTCATTTATACCACCGGCATGGCTCAAGACCAGGCCGCTTTGGCCTTCACTCTGTAGTCGGCTGCCTTTTGCGGATCACCTGTTTCGTCATATACGATGGCCATGTTGTTACATAATCGCTTAATGTATGGATGTCTGGTTCCGTAGACTTCCTGTAATATCGCAAGGGATTTTTCGTAAAACGCAATCGCCTGCCTGGCATCGCCTAACGCAAGCCAAGCCAAGCCAATTTCGTGATACGAGGCAGCCACATACGGATGGCTTTCTCCATAGACTGCCTGGAATATCGCAAGGGATTTTTCGTGAAACACAATCGCCTGATTTGCATCACCCAACTTCCATAATGACTGCGCATACGCATGAAGAAGACTGCCAACCTCCACATCTTTCGCTGCCTTGGCCTCGCCAATCACCTCATCTGTGACCCTGACGGCAACCTTCTCCATAATCGCCCAACCCTGCCGATATAAAACCAGCTCGTCAAAGTACCACCCCAAATCACGCGCATACGGACACGCACCGCGGATGTCACCCACCGCAAGGGCGTGACGAACGGCCTCCTCCAGGTACTTGTAGTTCGGCTCCGATGAGGTTTTAACCCACTCGCTGTACCATTTATACGCCAACTCGTGCATCTCAAGCTGCTCCCCTAGCGTCAAATTGCCCCACATGGCATCACGAATGACGGGCGTCACCCAGTACACAAACTCACCACGCCCTAAGTCTTTTATTGCCAGTGCGGCTCGCACCTCACGCTCAACCAACGTCAGATCAACGCCCGTGTCCAAAAACCGTGCACCGCCAAAGCCCGCAAAGGCTGTCGCACCAACAGGTTCTCCGTACACGGCAGCCCTCCGGATAAACCCGTGGAACTCTTCCCCCGTAGTCTCTGCGATCACATCCGCAAGATATTCGTGAATGAACTCACCATGCCTGCGCTGCAACTCTGCCTCAAGGGCCTTTAAATCGTACCTGCCCTCGTCCCTGGCAATGACGTCTAACCACTCTAACAATCGGGGATTGCCGCCGCCGTATCGCAAATACATCTCAACGTGGCTGCTCTTTGCGACAAACTTAAGATTACTCGCCTTCTTGTCTAAATCAGCACCATCAAACGACCTTAGCGTTATATCAACGAGTTTCGTCCTGGACAGGTCTTCACCATCGACCTCAAGTATAAACGGAACCGGCTCGATATCACGACGTTGCTGCTGCCTTCAGCCCAATCAACCGCCTCAAGAAAGGGACGGATGACCTCGATTGTCTCAGGCTTCACGTTGTACTCATTGCCGCTACGAATGAGGTTTTGCTCAAAGTCATCGAAATAGATAATAGTCGAAATGTTATTTTTAAAGGCTTCACGGAAAAGAAATTCTATCTTTTGCCCATACGGTTTATCAGATTTAAGCATTGCAAAACCCTCATCATTGCCCAACCTCTTGAGCATCGCCCTCAACTTCACGGTCACATCCGCCTCACTGACCACCCCGTGAAAGACAACCAACTCCTTGTCCTTGACCCTCTCAACGAGCTTCCCGACAAGACAGC
>NZ_JABXWD010000139.1 GCF_019173545.1 Candidatus Magnetobacterium casense
ATGTCTTTCTCCTTTCTGCATGTGTTATTACATACAAATATTATTACACATAAACCACTTTTTTTCAATACTTTATACATCGTCCACGCTTGTTTGGAGTGCTACCAACTCTTCTCTGTCAAGGATCGTATATCTTTCCTTACCGCGAAAATAGACACAGTTGATCGTTGCCTGGATAAAAAATCTGGTCACTTCACGGCTAAAAAGCAGAACACCGGCATTTTTCATCTTACCGTCCTTTACTACACTAAGATTTTCCAACAATTCGATACCGGGTAGTATCTTTGAAATGCGAGTCATTTCAAGAAACCTGTCGAAAATCTTCGGGTCAAGATGCCGTGTAATCTCAAAGTCCTGATTGAGCTGATCATCAAAGACAACCAGGCCTTCCTTCATGAAAAAGTCCCTGATTTCATTCCGTGAAAGCTGCTGACTGTTGGCGCCATGTCTTAAATAAAACCTCCCCCCGGTTGAATATGGTTTTTCATTTCCGTCAGGGACATTGATTATGATCACACCGTCAGCCTCTTCGATAAACACCTTTAAACGTGGGTCAAAATTCCTGACCAAATCCATGATTTCCGACCTGAGTTTATTGCTGAAGTTAAGCGGCTTGATCGTGCCATCATCAGTAACGCCAATCAAAATCGTACCTCCCGTGGTATTGGCCATAGCACAAATCTCACGAGCAATGGCAGGGCTGTAGTTTTCCTTGAATTCCACATTGTACCCCTCTCCTTGCTGAATTAAGGCTTGTAGTCGGGATGTGGCCATCTGATTTAAACAGACGGTTTTTATCGAGGCTTTTTTGCGATAGAGAGAGTTTTCAATACAACATCCACCACATATTCAATAGTCTCATGGATTACCTTGAAGAAATTGGATACAACCACCCGAGCTATCTTCCCCTTGTATTTAGACTTTAAAAGGTAGGAGAGATACCACTTTTGGATGGGGAAATCAATGAGAAAGCGCTTGAACCAGAACCTAAGTCTCAATCTGAAGAGATATTTTTCTATTGGCAGGTTGTGTGCAGACAACCTGAACCTGCTGTCTATAATGGAACTAGACATATAGGGGGTTTCATATAACTTATATTCATCTATTGAGAGGTCTCCAACATATTGGTCAAAGATGTCAGAGCCAATAAACGGTATTGTAAGTCCCATGAGATAAGTGGTCGCGCCAATGCGGTGCATAAACTTACCGAGTTCTTCTACGTCCTCTTGTGTCTCTCCGGGCGTGTTTAGCATAAAGTTAGCGCCGGTTCTGATTTTGTGTTTTTTGCATAAATCAAATGCGTCTTTGGCCTGTTGTATAGTTGTTCCTTTTTTCATTCTCTTAAGGGCTGTATCTGTTGCAGCCTCAACGCCAAAATCCAGTTGACAGCAACCAGCAACCTTCATCTTTGACACCAGGGCGTCGTCGATACAGTTAACCCTGGTTTCAGCGCCCCAGACAATGTCAATGCCATTATCGATAATTTTGTCACAGATTTCGTGAACCCTCTTGTTGTTCATCGTAAAAGTATCGTCCTGAAAGTAACATGATTCAATATCGAACTTGTCTTTGCAGAATTTAATCTCTTCGATGACCTGATTTACGCTTTTATACCTGACAACTCTCGGACCTCCATATGCCTTGTATATGCTTGCCGTTGCACAGAATGTACAATTAAAAGGGCACCCAAGACCAGTGAAAAAATGTATACACGACGTTACTGCAAACCTTAACCCCCACTTCCTGGGATACAGGTAATATTCCATGTCGATCTTATCATAAGCCGGTATGGGCAGATGGGAAAGGTCGTTTGTAAGACATCTTGGCGGATTTTGTATAACTTCACCATTTTCCCTGAAACATATCCCCTTTATCTCACGTAATGGTTTGTGTTGAAGGATTTCTAAAAGAGGAAACTCTCCCTCTCCTTTTACCACTATGTCTACAGGTGCATTTGATACAAATTGGTCCAGAGGTCTTAGCGTTGGATGAACTCCACCTAATATAATCTTGACATCAGGAAGGGTTTTCTTTATTTTATTGACGAGCTTCATCGTATAGTGATACTCTGGTGTGAACATACTTATTCCAATATATTCATAATCATTTTCCCGTATCTTTTTAATCAGATAGCTATCATACTGTTCAATCGGTTTTTCCTTGTCAGATAGTTCCTTTACTTCTATAATATCGTTATCTATCCCGTGGGAAGACAAAAATGCAGACATATTAAGATAATATACCGGTAAAACTGGTGTGTGTATTCTCTTGTTACCGTTTACAAATGCAATCGGTTTCACGTTACCTCTTATTTAGAAGTCCATTTTATTATCGGTTTTACGTCACGCCTGATTTAATCCGTGTAATCATGATTCAGACGCATCCTATGTGTACCCTAGTACTGTTACATTATCAATAAGTGATCTCATCAACAATTGATTTAGTATAACCTAAAAAAAATTTTTTATGCAAGAAATTTTTGTATCCTCTTAGCCCTTTCCTGTTGTAAACTCCGATATCACGTTATTGCAATATTGGTGTCGGTAATATTATCATTGATCATGACGTCAAATTTTTATAGCATTGTAAATATAACATTACAGTACAAGATATGACAGAACTGACACCGTTGATGAAACAGTACCAGGAGATAAAGGACGAGCACATGGATGCGATCCTTTTTTTCAGGATGGGCGATTTCTATGAGATGTTTGGGCAGGATGCGGTTGTGGCCTCCAAGATACTCCAGATAGCCCTCACCACCAGGGACAAGAACAAACAGGACGCTATGCCGATGTGCGGCTTCCCGCACCACGCCCTGGATACCTACCTCAGACGGGTCGTCGAGGCCGGCCACAAGGCGGCAGTGTGCGAACAGATGGAAGACCCCGCCCTGGCCAAGGGGATCGTCAAGCGACAGGTCATCAGGGTCGTTACCCCCGGAACGTTTGAACCCGACAATCCCAAGGACAACACCTACGTGCTCGCCTTCTCTCCCGTTGCACTGAGGTGTGGCATTGCCCTGGCCGATGTCTCCACGGGCGAGTTCATACTCTTTGAGAGCGAACAATCCCTGGCCGATGAGATCAACAGGTTCTCCGTCAAAGAGGTCCTCTGTCCGGAGTCCATGAAGAAGAACCTCCACTACTCAATCGTCCTGAAGAACTACTTCACAACGTACTACGACGACGGCTACTTTGAATACCCCCAGGCCTATGCCTTGCTCCTGGAGCACTTTAAGGTGACCACGCTTGAGGGGTTTGGCTGTGAACAGACCACTGCGGGCATATCGGCAGCGGGTGCCCTTCTGAGCTACCTGCAACAGACACAGAAGTCCGCCCTGTCCTTTGACAGACTCCGTCCGCTCAACAACGCCTCGTGCATGTTCCTCGATGCAGCGGCCATCAGAAACCTCGAGCTGGTCAAAAACCTCAGAGACCACTCCGATGAACACACGCTCCTTAAGACGATGGATGAGACCGTCACCCCCATGGGAGGCCGTCTGCTCAGAGACATGCTCCTGAAGCCCTCCATCGACATAAACGTGATAGACAAGCGCCTGTCAGCCGTGGAGGCGCTTTTCGATGAGTTTGCTCTCAGAGAGGAACTGCGCAAGACACTCAAGGGCATCCAGGACGTGGAGCGACTCACCACGCGCCTTATCAAGGGCAATGCCAACGCCCGTGACCTCGTTGCCATAAAGAACTCCCTGACGACACTGCCCGCTTTAAAGACCCTCCTGACAGGCAGTGATCAGACGGATTCCCCCACGGTAAACAACCAGGAGCGTCCGGGAGTAATAACATATTATGACTATCTCACAGAGCTATCCGCCGGCATTGCTGACTTTACGTCGCTAATCAGGCTGATAGACGAGGGCATAGTGGATGCCCCGCCCAACACTGTCAAGGAAGGCTGGATCATCAAGGACGGTGTCAACAAGGAGATAGATACGTTGCGTGAGTTCGCCACAAAGGGCAAGACCTACCTGACGGAACTTGAAGTCAAGGAGCGCGCTGCCAGCGGCATAAACAGCCTCAAGGTGAGCTTTAACAGGGTCTTTGGCTACTACATCGAGGTAACCAAGGCCAACCTCCATCTGGTACCCTCCCGCTACATACGCAAGCAGACGCTTGCCAACGCCGAACGTTTCATTACGCCGGAGCTGAAGGACTACGAAAACAAGATCGTGGGAGCGGAGGAGCGCTTAAAGCACCTTGAGTACGAGTACTTCAAGGAGATCGTGGACAAGGTCATCTACTACGCCAGGGACCTCAGGGATGCTGCGGGGGCGGTTGCAATGCTGGATGTGCTTCAGAGCCTTGCGACGGTGGCCAAGCTCAACAACTACGTTCGCCCCGATGTAACCAACGGCCCCAGGGTTGAGATCAATGATGGTCGCCATCCCGTAGTGGAGCGTGCCACAAGCACGACACGATTTATTCCCAACGATACGCACCTGGACCTGGATGAGAACAAGCTGCTGATAATCACCGGACCCAACATGGCGGGCAAGTCAACCTACATGCGACAGGTGGCGCTGATCGTGCTGATGGCGCAGATGGGTTCCTTTGTGCCTGCGGAGTCTGCCACCATTGGCATCGTAGACCGGATATTTACGCGCATCGGTGCAGCGGATTATCTCTCAAGGGGGCAGAGCACCTTTATGGTCGAAATGGTTGAGACGGCAAACATCGTCAACAACGCCACCAGAAAGAGTCTGGTCATCCTGGACGAGGTAGGACGCGGCACGAGCACCTTTGACGGTATAAGCATTGCGTGGGCGGTGGCCGAGTTCATCGCATCGGAGGTGGAGGCTCGCACGCTCTTTGCCACGCACTACAACGAACTCACAGAACTTGTTCTGACTGCCACGGGGGTCAAGAACTACAACGTTTCGGTGAAGGAGTGGGGGGATGAGATAATATTTCTGCGCAAGATAGTAAAAGGCTCCGCCGATAAGAGCTACGGCATCCAGGTGGCACGTCTGGCCGGACTGCCGCAGCGCATCATCGACAGGGCAAAGGACATACTTGCAAATCTCGAAAAAAAGGAGTTCGAAGACCCGCAACGCATGGGTTTGTCACTCAGAAAGAAGAAGCGCCCCTCACAGCAACTGGACCTGTTCTCAAAGCCGGAAGACCCCGCATTGTTCATGCTCAAGCAGCTCGACCTCGATAAAATGACCCCCCAGGATGCCATCAAGGTACTCAGGCAGTTGCGCAGTCTTGCGGAGAAGTAACCCCATATAATTTAAACAACGGAGCCTCTTGCAAAAGTCCGGGTGCAGAAGAAAGTAGATGTGCTGCCTCGATATTTACCAAGCCCTTACGGAGGAGCGTCCATATATAAGCCCTCTCTCACATAAGGAGGCTATGGAGATACTAAAATCCATGAAAGACAAGGGGCTGATTGACCCCTGAAATTGTAACAGCAACAGACAATATCTTTAGTTCTCTGTAGTTGGGGAAACGTTACATTATACGATAAAAGTATCTTCTTGCTTAAGATTCGGTGAGGGTTTACCGATGAGATAGCCCTGTGCATAATCGACCCCATAGTCCCTGAGCAGATTCATCGTCTCCACGTCCTCGACAAACTCGGCAACGGTCATAATACCCATCCCGCCGGCCATGTCCCTGATGGCCTTTACGATGTGGCGGTTTTCATCGCTATTTAGCAGGTTCTTGACAAACGAGCCATCTATCTTGATATAGTCCACCTCCATGTCCTTGAGGTACTTAAAGGACGTAAAGCCTACGCCAAAGTCATCCAGCGATATCCGGCAGCCCAGCTCCTTCAATCCCCTGATAGACCTTATGGCCTTGACAAGGTCGCTGATGGCAGCCGTTTCGGTAACCTCAAAGATCAATCGTGTGGGGTCAACTTTGAGGATATCTATCTGGTCTTTGATAAAATGCAGGATTTGCTCATCACCCAGGTCCTTGCCCGACAGATTCATGCCAAAGGACAGGTGAGGCTTTGCTTGGACAACCTGTGACTGAACGGTGAGGGTCTTTTGTATAATCATCCTGTCAATGGAGCCGATAAAGCCGTATTTCTCCGCTGTATACAAAAACGACGGTGGATACAGCACCTTTCTCTCATCCACCTGCATCCTTGCCAGGGCCTCGTAGTGCGATATCATGTTTGTTCTGAGGTCGAGTATGGGCTGAAACCAGGGGACAAAGCGGTTGTTTTCAAGCGCCCACTTGATCTGTTCCCGCTCCTTGAGGCGCACCTGAATATCTTCGAGGTATCGGTCCTCATTGCTGTAGAGGTGACAGCGGTTTTGGCCAAGCTCCTTTGCACGGTATATGGCGGCATCACCACGGGTTATCAACTCCCTGGTGGATGTCCCATGCTCGGGGTAGATGACGATCCCGATGCTGGCCGAGGTGCGTATCATGAACTCGGAAAAGCGCATTGCCTCTAACTGTTTGCGTATGCCCTCTGCCTGCTCAACCGCCGCCGCAGTACCCATATCGGGAATAAAGACGCCAAACTCGTCACCTCCGATGCGGCCAACAATGACCTTGTTGACGGCCTGATTGTCAGCGTCATAATCGACGCCTTCGTCGCCACTGACCGTGCGCCTGAGCATATCGGCGATGCTTGCCAGAAACTCATCCCCAACGATGTAGCCATAGGTGTCGTTGATGAGCTTAAAGGCATCCAGGTTGACCAATAGCAGGGCGCCCACTGCCCCGCTGCCGCTCTGCCCGACAATCCACTGATCCAGCAGGGCCATAAACCTGTTACGGTTGAGTAGACGCGTTGTTCTGTCATAGTAGGAGATGTACTCGATGGTCTGTTTTGATTTCATCTTGTCCGTGATGTCTTCCTGGATTGCCAGATAGTTGGTGATTTCACCGGCGTCATTTTTGATCACGGAAACGAGGCCGTTGATCCAGAAGAACTCCCCGTTTTTCTTCTTGTTTTTAAAGATACCGCGCCACGTCTTTCCGGCGGAGATTGTGTTCCAAAGTCCTTCGTACTGCTCATGCGTGGTCTGCCCCGACGACAACAGGTGTGGCGTGGTGCCTATGACCTCGGCCTTTGTGTAACCGGTTATCTGTTCAAAGGTCTTGTTGACGTACTGTATTCTGGCGTCCTTATCGGTGATGTATATAATGTTGATGCTCTCATCAACGACTGCATAGAGGGTCTTTATCTCTGCCTCTGCGCCCTTGAGGCGAGTTATGTCAAAATAAGAGATTACCACACCGCCCTCTTCCCTGTCCAGGGGGACGGCGTGCATGAGAAACCACATATTGTCGCTACACCTGTACTCAAACTCAAAGCGTTGCGTCTGACCGGAGAACACTGCCTCAACCCCTTCGCTGGCCGGCATACTGTATTGTTTGCACCGTTGCTGTGTGGCAGAACACTTTTCGACATAATTGGCCCCCTCGGTAATGCCCAACAGACAGGAGGCGTCTTGTTGCAGTGCATATTGCTGCCATGACCGGTTTACGCTGACAATGACACCGTCACGGTCTAAGACGGCGACGTTTATGGCAAGGCCATCGAGTATGGCCTGTGACAGGTCATTTCGTGCCCTGTGCTCGTATTGTTTCGGGGCAGGTGGCTGTGGAACGTTCGCTTCCGTCTCAGTGGCGACGTAGGCTTTTACCCTGTTTCTACCCTCATGCTTTGCCTCATACAGTGCCTTATCCGCTGAAGTAATCAGGTCCACCATTGCGGTATCCATTTCGGGCACTACGGAGGCGGCCCCAATGCTCACCGTGACAATGTTTGCAGCCTCGGAGTTGACGTGTGGCATGGCCAATTGCTGCACCCTCCTCCGCATGGCCTCACCGACACTGACGGCGCCATAGATTCCCGAGTCAGGCAGCAACACGACAAACTCCTCTCCCCCGTACCGAGCAACGATGTCGGCAGGACGCTTGAGGGTCTCCTGGAGGGCCTTGGCAACGGATGTTATGCACTCATCCCCGGCCATGTGACCGTAGGTGTCATTGTAACGCTTAAAGAAGTCTATGTCTATCATCAGTGCAGACAGCGGGGAAGCGTTTCTTAAGGAGCGTCTCCACTCAGTTTCCAGTATCTGTTCAAACGTTCGGCGATTGGCAATGTTTGTCAGGAAGTCAATGGAACTCAGCTTATTGAGCAACTTGTTTTTCTCCGTCAACTGCTTGTTTAACTCCACCAGTTCCTCTTGGCGGGCCTTGCGGTTGTCAAACTCGTCCTTTAGCTTCATTACTGTCCTGACCCGCGTCACAAGCTCTATCTTATTGACGGGTTTGGTGACATAATCGACGGCTCCCGCATTAAAGGCTGCCTGCAAACTCGTTGCCTCCGTGACGCCCGATACCATAATGATTGGAATGTCCCTGAGATGTTCATGGGATTTTATCCGGGCACAGGCATCTATGCCGTTGATTGCGGGCATCATTATATCCATAAGGATTAGCTCCACACCAGGGGGGGCACTGTGGCTACCGGCATCAGCGACTCCAAGGACCTCGAAGGCCTGCTGCGCAGATTCAGCAAATAAGATATCCGTATATCCGGCAGATTTTAAAAATACCTGCAACAGCCTTAACATATCTGTGGAGTCATCAACGATCAGTATACTCATAAACATCTCCATGTAAAAGAAAAATTTCGGTCATATTTTTAATCCGTCTAATCATGCCTGCCGACAAGACATTATTCTACCATACTACCCTCGTAAATGCACGGTGAATTTATTTTCGATTGTGTGCAATACAAGAAAGAAAGGGGCGGCTCCGCCCCATAGGTGTTAAGTTAAGCATGATACCTCCAGTACCTCCAAGTCTTTTAGTGTTAATTTCTTAGGTTTAGGCGTATTTGA
>NZ_JABXWD010000014.1 GCF_019173545.1 Candidatus Magnetobacterium casense
TGCGTATATTACTTAAATGTACCCTTAATACAGATTTCCAACTTTTGAATACAAGTTCTATACTCCATCGTATTCTATAGACAATATGTATTTTTTCTGATGGTATTAATTTGACAATGTCACATTAGAGGAAAATCGGGTATTTAGTGGATTAACATGTTGATATTCGGTTAAACTATTGTATCTATATAAAAAAAGGAGAATAGGTATGATAAGTTTAGCAAGTGCGGACAATACACCAGAAAAAAGCAGATGGGGATTAAGAATTGAATGGGTTGCAGGGTTAGCAAAAAAGTTACAAGTTTTTTTTGAGAGATACAGTTGTTGTTTCAAAACAAAAACCAGGGATACTAACGGATATGCCTACCATTATATAAGAGGACAGTTGAGAATGAAAGACAAACGTACTTTTGGCAATATAGGGAAAGAGGAGGGAGTAAGTGCTCAGAATATGCAACACTTCATGAGTAATTCTCCGTGGTCTGATCGTAATGTTTATGATCAGATACATAGAGATATCAAGGAAACGCCTGATTTACAAGAAGGTGGAGTATTGATTTTGGACGAAAGTGCTGATGAAAAAGCAGGTAGTAACAGTGCAGGAGCAGCGAGACAATATAATGGTCGAATAGGGAAAGTAGACCAAAGTCAGGTAGGTGTTTTTGTAGCTTATGCGAATTTGGTGAAACATCCAGTATGGACATGGGTGGAAGGAGATTTGTTTCTACCTGAAAGCTGGTTTGATGAATCACAAGCAAAAGTGAGAAAAGCATTGGGTATTCCCGATGATCTGAGGTTTAAAACAAAGATAGAGATAGGGATGGAGAGCCTTAATAGAGTTATAGACAACGGTGTGCCATTTGAGGTAATGTGCTTTGATGGTCTATATGGAAGAAGTGAGTGGCTTCGTATTCAAATACAACAATCTAATCATATCTATATGGCAGAGATACCTTGCGATACGAACGTGTATCTGAGCAAACCTCAATTAGGTTTACCTGAAACTGTTAAAGGCAAGAGAGGTCGCCCTACTAAGAGGGTAAAAGTCATATCAGTGCAGCAGCCAATAAAAGTAAGGGACTTGCTAAAGTCAGGTGATCTTCAATGGCATCGAATTCGTGTCAGACACATCGAGCGAGGAGAGATAAATGATGATTTCGCAATGCAAAGGGTATGGTTGAGATATGGAGATAAAGTGGTAGAGGAGTGGCTAATAATAAGGAAAGAAAGTGCCAACAAGCATTCATATGCCTTATGTAACGCTTCCTCTGATACTGCTCTTTCAAAATTGGCATGGTGGAAATGTCAACGTTACTTCATCGAACGGGCAAACCAAGATGCGAAATCAGAAATTGGATGGGATGAATTTCAAGCACAGAAGTACCGAGCATGGCAGCATCATCTGGCTTTAACCACACTGGCATGTTGGTTTGCTGCTACGATAAAGCTTGAGTTTGCACAAAACCGTGAGGTTGATCCTGAACTTGCTAAACAGTTTGAAATAGAGGTTTTACCTATGTTATCGCTTGCTAACATACGTTTATTATTGGTCTCTGTGATGCCTCTAAAACAACTAACTATTCAGCAAGCTATAGAGCAGATTAACGACACGTTTTTTAACCGAGCAAGTTCTACAGAAAGTCGTTTGAAAAAACTTGACAATTGTTCCTCCAGGTGTGGTATGGTATGAAATGTGACATTGTCAAATTAAAAAAGCATGGTAAAATGGGGTCAAGGGGGCTTCTTCGTGGCCGGGGTGCCTCACCCCCCCTTGCAGGGGAGGTCTGAGGAGGGCCAGGTGCGACTTTTATGGCAGGGGCGGGTGCGACAATTGAGCCAAGGGGCGGCTCGCCCCCCGCTGCGGCAAAATCGTGCCTCACCCCCTGGAGCGTCAAGAAGCGGAGCCGCCCTCCTTCTTTCTTTTACCATGAAATATAAAGAAGATACTTTGTATATGGTATAATTGTAATATATAAATTAAAAGTTTTTGCATAGGAGAAAAGTTATGAAGATTAGTTTGAAGCTACGTTTGGGATTTGGATTTGTACTTATGTTGCTGCTCGTTACCGGGGCAGTCGGGTATTTGGGTATGTCCGCTATTGATAATACCGTAGACAACATGCTCCACACGGATGCAATGCTTGAGAGGAGTTCCATCGGTCTTAAATTAGATACCCTGAACTTACGCAGGTATGAAAAAGATGTCTACATAAACATAGATTCTGCAGAAAAGAGAGAGGGATATGTAACTAAATGGAATGACCTTAAGGGGAAGACCCTGGAGAATATCAACACACTGGAAAAGCTGGCAACAGTAGCTAAGGATAAAGAAATGATTGCATCCATAAAGGTTAACCTTGACGCTTACATTACCGGCTTTGGCAAGGTATATGCCATAATCAGTGAAGGCAGTATAAAAACAACGCAGCAAGCCAACTCGGCTATTGGTGAGTATAAAGACGCTATACGCAAGATGGAGAATATAACAGAGGAGCTCTCTGATGAGGCTGCAAAACGCATGGATGGGGCGGAAAAAGCGGTCAACGAAATTAAGGTACGTTCACAAAATACCATTTTTATCGCCGTCCTGATTGCGCTGATTGCCGTGATAGCATTAAGTTATATGATGATACGTAGTATTGTTACCCCCCTGACTGTGACTACGAATGTCTGTAACACCCTCGCTGATGGAGACCTCAGCATCAACATAAATATCAGCAGCAAGGACGAGATAGGCGTTATGCTGGTCTCCCTCAAGGCCATGGTTGATAAAATGAAATCAGTTATAGCAGAAATAAACATGGTTATTGAGAGTGTTGCAGAGGGCAGACTTGTCACCAGGGGCAACGTCGAGAAGTTCAACGGTGGATACAGGGAGATCATCTATGGTGTAAACAAGGCCCTTGATGCCGTAATTGGGCCACTAAACGTGGCGGCTAACTATGTTGACAAGATCAGTCGTGGCGACATCCCATCTGCGATCACAGATGTGTATAAGGGCGACTTCAACTCAATCAAGAACAACCTCAATACCTGCATAGCAAACATAAACGCTCTTGTTGTTGACGCCAACATGCTTGTTGAGGCTGCGGTGGCCGGCAAGCTGGCAACCAGGGTTGATGCCACCAAGCACGGCGGTGATTACAGAAAGATCGTTGACGGAGTAAACAAGACCCTCGACGCTGTTATTGAGCCGTTAAACGTGGCAGCCAACTACGTCGAGCGGATCAGCAAGGGTGATATTCCCGATATTATAACCGACAGCTACAAGGGTGATTTCAACACCATTAAGAACAACCTCAACGTGTTGATAAAGGCAAGCAATCACATAACCGGTATAGCAAAGGAGATAGCCAACGGTAATCTTGTTGTCGAGGTACGGGAGAGGTCGACAGAGGATGAGTTAATGAGGGCCTTGGGGCAGATGATTCAGAGGCTTACTGACGTGGTAATGGAGATAAAATTGGCCGCTAATAATGTGTCATCCGGCAGTACTCAACTCAGCGCCAGCGCCCAGGAGTTGTCGCAGGGCGCTACCGAGCAGGCAGCCGCGGCAGAAGAGGCCTCGTCCTCCATGGAGGAGATGACGGCCAATATCAGGCAGACCTCAGACAATGCCCAGCAGACCCAACGGATAGCTCAAAAATCCGCCGGCAACGCTCAGGAAGGTGGCAAAGCGGTGGCAGAGACCGTTGTGGCAATGAAGGAGATAGCCGGCAAGATAAAGATCATAGAGGAGATCGCCAGACAGACAAACCTGCTAGCCCTCAACGCCGCCATAGAAGCCGCACGTGCCGGGGAGCATGGCAAGGGGTTTGCCGTGGTTGCCTCCGAGGTCAGACAGTTGGCCGAGCGCAGTCAGGTTGCAGCAGGGGAGATTACCCAAAAGGCCTCCTCAAGCGTCGATGTAGCCGACAAGGCCGGACAGATGCTGGCCGCCATTTTGCCGGATGTGCAGAAGACCGCAGACCTGGTGCAGGAGATAAGTGCTGCAAGCGGTGAACAAAATTCCGGCGCCGAACAGATCAACAAGGCCATCCAGCAACTGGACCAGGTCATTCAGCAAAACGCCTCCGCCTCCGAGGAGATGGCGTCAACCTCCGAAGAGCTGTCAAGTCAGGCCGAGCAGTTGCAGTCGATCATTTCGTTCTTCAAGACCGCAGACGACGCCAGGACATCGGCCTCCACACAGAGAAAATCCATCCCTGTGCAAAAGACAAAGGTTGCCCACGTTACCAGAAAAGACGCTGAAAGACCGGAGTTTCATTCCAAGCAAAAAGAGCTACATACGGAGAGAAAACGAATAGGCGTCTCCCTGGGCATCAAGAACGGTGAACATGGCGATGATGACAGCAGGGAATTTGAGAGGTTCTGAATCTTTAAAATCAAGCCTGCGCAAGACCAAGAGCGTCCTGGAGCGAAAAAGAAGGGGTCAAGGGGACTGGTCCCCTTGCAGGGGAGGTCAAGGAGGGGGCGGAGCCGCCCTCCTTGTTCTTGTATTGCACACGATTGAAACGCTCTATACAATAGCACATTAGGAGGATTGTTATGAAATGGTTCTATGACCTGAAGATCAGTACGAAATTATTAACCGGTTTTGTCCTGGTGGCCATGATTGCAGGCGCCATAGGTTACTTAGGGGTTACATATGTCAACAGGTTGGCAGAGAAAAGTAACGTTATGTACGAGGAAGCACTAATCCCTCTTACTACCATGGGCGATATCAATGACAGGTTCCAAATGGTTCAAACAAACCTGCGTGATTTTCTGCTCAATGAAAAGGCGGAGGATAGGCTGAAGTTTTCCAACACCATAAAGGAGCTTACACAAGAGCTGGATAAACTATCCAGGGATTTTGAAAAGACAATAGGCGATAAAGCGGAGGAGAAGGCTGCCTTCAAGGAGTTCGTTGACGCCATGGCAGTGGTACGACCACTCATAGGCAAGGCGCTTGAGTTGGCATCTTCCGGCAGGCAAACAGAAGCAATCAACCTTGTGGAAAACGAGCTTATAAATGCAGCCGGGACACAAGAAGAGGCAGTGGATAAGCTCATTAGTTATAACAAAAAAATGGCTGAAACTACAAACGATAATAACAAAAAAGACGCCAAAACAGTAACAATGATGATAATCACGTTTACGTCTGTCGGTGTACTCGTTGCCATTGTCCTTGGTCTGTTAATAGCCAGGCTAATCTCCAGACCGGTGAAGAAAATGGTCGATGTCGCCAACAGGTTGGCCGCAGGGGACGTGGATGTAGAGATCGTTGAGGATACAAAGGACGAGATAGGGGTACTTGCCCAATCGTTAAGGCTTGTTATAGAAAACATAAGGGAGTCTGCCTCAGTGGCTGAGAAGATTGCCGCCGGGGACCTGAGTGTCGAGGTCAAGGCAAAGTCAGCCAAAGACGTACTGGGTAAGAGCATGGTACTGGTTGTTGAGATCTTACGCAATCTGGTGGCGGAGATGGCTGCGCTGACAAAGGCGGCGGTTGATGGCAGACTTGCCACCAGGGGCAGTGCCGCAAAGTTCAACGGCGGCTACAGAGAGATCGTTGATGGTGTAAATAAGACCCTTGATGCCGTGATCAGCCCGTTAAACGTGGCGGCCAACTACGTCGAACGGATCGGCAAGGGCGACATCCCGCCTGCCATCACGGATACATACAACGGCGACTTCAACGCCATCAAGAGCAACCTCAATGCCTGTATAGCAAACATCAATGCCCTCGTAGCCGATGCCAACAGCCTTGTCGAGGCGGCGGTGGTCGGTAAACTTGCAACCAGGGCAGATGTCGCAAAACACGGCGGCGATTACAGAAAGATCGTTGACGGCGTAAACAAGACCCTTGATGCCGTGATTGGGCCGCTAAACGTGGCAGCCAACTATGTTGACAGGATCAGCAAGGGCGATATACCCGATGTCATAACCGACAGCTATAACGGCGACTTCAACACCATCAAGAACAACCTCAACGTGTTGATAAAGGCAAGCAATCAAATAACGACAATAGCAAAGGATATCGCCAACGGTAATCTGGTTGTCGAGGTACGGGAGAGATCGGCAGAGGATGATTTAATGAGGGCCTTGGGGCAGATGGTTCAGAGGTTGACGGACGTGGTGACGGAGATAAAGTCGGCAGCGGATAACGTATCGGCCGGAAGTGCGCAACTCAGTGCCAGTGCTCAGGAGTTGTCACAGGGTGCAACCGAACAGGCGGCCGCGGCAGAAGAGGCCTCGTCCTCCATGGAGGAGATGACGGCCAACATCAGGCAGACCTCAGACAATGCCCAACAGACCCAACGGATGGCTCAAAAGTCCGCCGTCAATGCACAGGAAGGCGGCAAGGCTGTGGCGGAGACCGTAGTGGCAATGAAGGAAATAGCCAGCAAAATTACTATCATAGAGGAGATAGCCAGACAGACAAACCTATTGGCCCTCAACGCAGCCATAGAGGCCGCACGTGCCGGGGAGCACGGCAAGGGGTTTGCCGTTGTTGCCTCCGAGGTCAGACAGTTGGCCGAACGGAGTCAGATTGCAGCCGGGGAGATCACACAAAAGGCCACCACAAGCGTCGAAGTAGCCGACAAGGCCGGACAGATGTTGGCCACCATACTGCCCGACGTACAGAAGACCGCAGAACTGGTACAGGAAATAAGTGCGGCAAGCAACGAGCAAAATTCCGGCGCCGAACAGATCAACAAGGCCATCCAGCAACTGGACCAGGTCATTCAACAAAACGCCTCCGCCTCAGAAGAGATGGCCTCAACTTCCGAGGAACTGTCAAGTCAGGCCGAGCAGTTGCAGTCGATCATTTCGTTCTTCAAGACCGCCGACGATGCCAGATTCCAGGCGCCTACACAGAGAAAGCCACTCCCCACGCAAAAGGTAAGGGTTACACACGTTGCCAGGAAGGACACCGAACGGTCGGAATCTCGCTTTAAGTCAAAAGAGCTGCACACGGGTAAAAAAAGCACAGGTGTTTCCATTGCCATTAAGGGCGGTGAGGACGATGAACACGGCAGTGAATTTGAGAGGTTCTGAGGTTACTGCGATGTGGTGAAAAGATATACCAAATACTACCCATAATTGTAGCAAAGAGAAAGAAAGGGGCGGCTCCGCCCCCCTTCAGAACCCCCTGCAAGGGGACCAGTCCCCTTGACCCCATAATGCTTAACCTTCTATCATCACAGAAATATTTACAGTAACAAAAAATTCAGGTTTTTTTTACGAAAGCGGCAAAGTTTTTCAATATACCCAGGCCGAGCTTCTGGCTTTTTTCGGGGTGAAACTGCATTGCAAAGACGTTGTCCCGTGCAACCATAGACGTAAACCCTATGCCGTACTGCGTGGTAGCAGCAACGATCGATTCATCCGTCGGGGCTACGTAGAAGGAATGTACAAAGTAAAAATACCCTCCACCATCGGGGATGTCACCGGATGCAATGCCACTCATCAGGGACGTGTGTTTGGTGGGCATAACACGGTTCCATCCCATGTGTGGCACCTTGAGGTCGTTTACGGGAAACCTCACCACCTTGCCGTCAAATACGTTCAACCCTCTGCAGTGGCCAAACTCCTCCGACTCGGTAAACAACAACTGAAGCCCCAGGCATATGCCCAGAAACGGCTTGCCCTTTTCTATGCAGCGCACAACCACCTCTGCCAGCGATAAGCCCTCAAGGTTGGCCATGCAATCCCTGAATGCCCCAACACCGGGTAACACCACACCGGAGGCGTTTTCTATATCCCCGACACTGCTGGTGACCACCGCATCGGCACCAACCTTGGCAAAGCCCTTGGCAACACTCCTGAGATTGCCCATTCCATAATCAACAATTGCTATCATCACATCCCGCCGTAAAAACACCCGATTGTGCACCACAGTGGAGGGCGCTTGCAAACGAGACCACGGTCTGTCTATCCGTTGCCCCACTCACAGTGCCCACGCCCACTTGCGGCGCTTAAATCCCGATGTTGCTTAACCCCCCGGTGTAAGCTGCGGGGCTACTTTTTCTTGATATATAACTCCCAATGTCCCTTATCCTCTACCTTGACCGAATCAAAGCTATGCCCTTCCTTATTGGCATATTTTGGTATGGAGTCCTCAGCCGATGCCGGGGCGTCACAGAGCACCTTTAACAGGGTGCCACTGGGCAATTTTTCGAGCTTCTTCTTTGTCAACACCAGCGGATATGGGCACACCCTCCCCAGGACGTCCAGGGTTTCGTTGGGCTGCTCGTTTCTCAAGTCAGACATGTCTTAAAAGACCTCCTTTTAAACTGAATCAGAAAAATAATATATGGTCAGAGGTATTCATCTCTTCCATGATGTCATCAAAGGGCACAACTTCGGAAACGATATCGGCGCCCAGGTCCTCTGCGTCCATGATGAGGGCATCCTCGCTCAGACCAAAGCGCTTGACGTCCTCGGCACAGATGAGGAGCTTGATGTCCGTCAGCAGGGCATTTTTGATGTGCGACTCAAGGCTCGTTATACCGTAGATATCGGGTGCCTTCTGGTCTTTTATGCAGTTTAAGACGCCCTCTCCGATGAATGCCAACACCGGCGTTATGTTTTCGTCTTCTTCGAGGTGTATCTCCACCGTCTGACTTGATATGGCGTGAGTCAATGCCAGTCTCGACGTCTCCGTCTTATATGGCAGCTTGTCTACCACGAAGGCTACTTTCTTTATCGCCATTACTCACCTCCTATGTGCAATACCCTGTCGGCGCTGAAGCAACTGGCAAGGTACCAGTCCATACTCTTTCTGCCAAAGCCGTCGATGAGGTCTTCCTTGTGGTATCCCCTGGCCTCGGCACAGGCCTCACATGCGGTTACGTTAACGCCGCCCGCAACCAGGTCCTTGATAGTCTTCTCCAGCGACGAGTAATCTTTAAAGGAGCGCTGCCCCTTCTTGGAAAGCATTGTGCCATTGCCCGATAACCAAATATCTACGTCATGGCCTTTCTTTCTGGTTGCCTCGGCTAATTTTACAACAAAATCGGTGGTCATTGACCCCACAAGAGATGAAAAACAGCCTATGGTTAATTTGCTCATTTGTCGTTCTCCTATAGCCAAATTATCTTTTCATATTCATTGAAAATCAGATCAACAAGACCGTCATAGTCAACTACCTTGACCTTGCTGTCAACACTATCAACACTCAATCCCCGTGACTGCAAATCCTCAGAAAGCGCATATATCGTAGCGTTCTTACTGAGGATCGGTGAGGACTTGCCATCTTCCTTCAGGGCTGCGTTGTAAACTCCGTTTTGCACGAGTATTACTCCGAGCTTTTCAGCCTTCAGCCTGCTGAGGGTATCATTGTCTTTGCTGTACTGGCTGACAAATACCCCTAATTTCATAAATCCACCCCCTTTATATCCAGTGATATAAATCTGTATGTTAATTTCATCTATAAAATCCTATAGTCTACATTTATAACAGATAGCCGGAGCGTTTGTCAACTGGCAACTGCAAGACTTAGAACTATACTGATCGGATTCGAGTTTTTTCGGGTATCAAAATTGCTCGCATACAAGAAAGAAAGGGGCGGCTCCGCTTCTTTGTCGCTCCAGGACGCTCCTGGCCCCCTTCAGAACCCCCTGCAAGGGGACCAGTCCCCTTGACCCCATTATCTTGTTATCAAACATCATGCCTGAAAAAACCTGCGTCATTTCAGTATACCGCATTAGAAAAAAATAGCTATCGAGCTATGTGGACAAGAGGGGTGAGGTCAGGGAGATTCAGAGATTTTGCCTGACCAGCTTATAGAACCTGCACTCCCGGCAGTCCCTGACCGTTACGCAGTAGATGCAGTAGGGGTCTTTGCCGCTAAAGGTTCCCGCCAACAGCCAACATCTCCTGCCTGCCTCATGCAGATAGGCGGGGCAGCGCGTATAGGTCTGCGAGGGACACTTCATTGCCTGCCAGCAAGGTTCCCTCTCCTTCTTGCTTATATCCAGCTTCTCAAAGGCCTTTACCAGGGTCTCATAGGCCATACGACCGGGGCATGGTTTTTTCTTTACCTTTTCCATCACCTTATAAACTTATGCTGTCTATTGTAACATAATTTCCGTGATAATTATGACAGGAAGGATACAGAAAAAAACCGGAATCAAATCCCCACTTTATCTCCTGGATACGATTGTCCCGGGTCTTTTTACTTACTGTTGACATAATTGGTGTAACTATAGTAACCTAAAAACAGGCGAAATGGTAAGATTGATTATAAATATATTTTTGTTTTTACTGTTACCCCTGTTGAGCTTAACAGCCGCAGAACCAATAAGATTTGGTGTGACGCTTGGTTTAACGGGAAAAGATGCCGAACTTGCGGAGATGCAAAAGAAAGGGTTTCTGCTTTGGCAAAAAGATGTCAATAAAAGGGGCGGAATACTCGGAAGAAAAGTGGATATTATTGTATATGACGACAATAACAATAAAGATACCGCAAAATCACTCTACGAAACCCTCATACTAAAAGATAAGGTGGACCTTCTGTTTGGTCCATATTCAAGCGGTATAACCGGGGCCATACTTCCCATAACGGAAAAGTACGAGTATCCGGTGCTTGTTTCAGGCGCATCGGCTGATGAATTATGGAAACAGGGGTATAAGTATGTTTTTGGTATTTTTATACCTGCAAGCAGATATGCAGTTGGTTTTTTAGAGGTGGCAGCCGGCAGCGGCATAACCGACATTGCCATTGTTTATGCTGATGACACCTTCTCAAAGAGCATCGCCTCCGGTACCAAGGAATGGGCTGAAAGGTTTGGGATGCGTATCGCTTTATACAGGGAATTCAAGAAGGGAAGAGAAAACCTCGATGATATAGCGTCAGAGGCAAAGGCATCAGGTGCAAAAGGCCTTATCGTATGCGGGCACTTTAACGAAGCGGTAGCAATGCGCTTATCCCTGGAAAATATCCGGTGGAGACCAAAGGCATATTTTGCCTCCGTTGGCCCTGTTCTTCAGTCATATTATGACAAGCTGGGAGCGCAGGCAAACCATACATTTTCGTCGTCCCAGTGGGAACACCATGAGGGTGTAAATATACCTG
The DNA here is from genome assembly GCF_019173545.1 of Candidatus Magnetobacterium casense. Lineage (GTDB taxonomy): Bacteria > Nitrospirota > Thermodesulfovibrionia > Thermodesulfovibrionales > Magnetobacteriaceae > Magnetobacterium > Magnetobacterium cryptolimnobacter. Next base: position 11,066 of record NZ_JABXWD010000014.1, read on the forward strand.
CCAGCACGGCATTTTATCGTGCCTTTACAACCGCTTATGGGATGGAGCCGTCATATCACGCTGCAACTGCGTATGCCGCAGGTGAAATATTTGAGGCGGCTATTGCAAAGGCTAAGACCACTGACAGAAAACAAATAAGACACCTGTTATCAACAATGAACACAATGAGTATATTGGGAAAATATGGTGTTGACAGCACAGGTATGCAGATAAAACACTTTACCATTACAATCCAATGGCAAAATGGTAAAAAAGAAATCGTCTGGCCAAAAGAACTGATGACCTCAAAACCTGTATTTGAATAAAATCCCCACAGTTTTTTGATAAATTACATGGGAAATTTGAGATGGTTTTTAAACAAGATAACTAAGACACTTTCTATCAGGGTCATAGCACCTATTGTTGTTTTTATAGCGCTAATGGGGGTGAGCCTCTACATCTTTGTACTCAGTGCAATCACTGACTTCTCGGAAAATAGTATAAAAGAAGATATGGAAAGACTATCGCACGAAATATATAATATTGCCAATAAAACGGCAGATGAACTTGCCAATACCGGTCTTTCATCTGGTGATGGTAAGGTAAAAATCAAAAAAATGCTTACCCTTGGAATAATCGAAGACTATATGAGACAGAATAATCTGATAGCAATTATACATGAAAACGACAAAGAGCTGTTTTTATCTGATGATCTTCCGGGCAAGCCAATGGAACTTGTTGATAGAACAAAACAAGAGAATATGACAAGCCTGATACGACTAAAAAAAGGAGACTTCTATTCCTATCATTTTCATTTTGAACCTTGGCAATGGAATATTGTACTAATAAAAGATGCAAAGGAGTATGCTTTTATATTAAACAGGGTAAAAAAAGCTTACAGGATAACCGGCATTATATTGACGGCAGCGTTTTTCCTGCTTGCTTACTATCTGAAAATGACAATAAAACACCCTCTTCAAAAGATCATCTGTCCTGTCAGAAGGGGTGAAAAACCCCAGTATAAAGGTATAGATGATTTTGAATTTCTGAGTGACTGTATAAGCCGGATGATGGACTCTTTGCATAGCGCCAGAATTACTGCAGAGGATGCAAGTCGGGCAAAGAGTGAATTTCTTGCCAACATGAGCCATGAGATACGCACTCCATTAAACGGCATTATAGGGATGACCGAGCTTATGTATGACACAGAGGTGACCCATGAACAGAGGGAGTATCTTGATATGGCAAAGAGGTCTGCCGATTCGCTCATGGGGGTAATAAACGACATCCTGGACTTTTCCAAGATCGAAGCCGGCAAACTTGAACTCGACCCTATAGATTTCAGTCTGCGTGACAACATCGGCGATACATTAAAGACCCTTGCCCTGAGGGCTCATAAGAAAGGTCTTGAACTGGCTTACTCAGTACCACCGGAGACGCCAGACTTCATCATCGGCGATCCTGGAAGACTCCGGCAAATAGTAGTAAATCTTGTCGGCAATGCCATAAAATTCACCGAACATGGAGAGATTATTTTAGATGTAACAACGCAATCCCATATGGATGATAAGATATGCCTGCGTTTCTCCGTAAAGGATACCGGTATTGGTATCTCTCAGGACAGAAGAGAAAAGATATTCGAGTCATTTTCACAGGCTGATGGTTCAACTACCAGGAGATACGGCGGCACGGGCCTGGGGTTGACTATATCACGCAAACTTGCAGAGATGATGAACGGTGATATTAGCGTAGAAAGCGAGCCTGGAAAGGGGTCTGTTTTTCATTTTACGGCCACTTTCGGGGTGCAGGCCGAGCTGCATAAGCAACCGGATCCAAAAAACTTTGACAGTTTAAAGGGATTGTCGATCCTGGTTGTAGATGATAATGCAACAAACAGACGTATTCTTAAGGATATTGTAATAAACTGGGGCATGGAGCCAGTCCTTGCAGAGGATGCCCTGGCGGCACTTGGAATACTGGATAATGCAGCAACCGGGGGTAGAGGCTTTGACCTCATAATCACAGACGCAAATATGCCGAATATGGATGGTTTTGGCCTTGTTAATAAGATCATACAGACTTATAAGAACAAAAGGCCTCCCATAATATTGCTTACCTCATCAGGGCAGAGGGGAGATGCAGCCAGATGCAGGGAGCTTGGCATTTCCGCTTACCTGATAAAACCCATTAAACAGTCCGAACTCCTGGACTCTATCATGAGAGTCATGGGTGAGCATGATGTGGAGCCAAAACCCTCTCTGCTTACCCGTCATAAACTCAGGGAAAACAAAAAAAGACTTAACATCCTGATAGCTGAAGACAATGATATAAACCAGAAGTTAATAGTAAAGATGCTTCAGAGATATGGGCATGACACCTCACTGGCAAACAACGGCAAGGAAGCTGTCAGGATGTTGAAAGAACAGTCCTTTGATCTGGTCTTAATGGACGTACAGATGCCAGAAATGGACGGCTTTGAAGCAGTAAAACTCATCCGTGCAGGGGAAAAAGAGGGTGGTGCATATATTCCCATAATAGCGATAACGGCCCATGCCATGAAAAGTGATATTGACAGGTGTATGGAGTCGGGAATGAACGGGTACGTCTCAAAACCAATAAAGGTCGATAAGCTTATCGCTGAAATCAACAGAGTCACGGAAGAAAAAGTAGTTGCTATGAATCAAAAAAAGAGTACCGATGAGGATACAAACGCGCCGGTACCCTTGCCTGTTGACGCCAGGGTACTGGCTGAGGAGAGGCAGTGGTGGGAAGACGAAGGGGCCGAATTTATCGACAAGTACATAGAGAAGTTTTCCCGGCACATCAAAGAGATTGAAACTGCGGTGGGTACCGATGATGTGGAACGTCTCCTCATGCCAGCCCATGATCTGAAGTCAGGCAGCGCCTCTGTAGGCGCATTGCAAATGTCGAAACTGGCTGAAAAACTGGAGCGAATGGCAAAAAATAAGCAAATAACCTCAAATGCACACGATATGGTGAAAAGTCTTCGCCGTGAATATGAAAAAACTATAGAAGTACTCAGCAAAGCAAAGGAGTTTTTGTACATTGCAACGGATGAGGAATTCATTAAAAAGCTCAATGAATCCCAAATATCAACTCTGTAACTTAATCTACATTGACAGGAGTATACATATGAAGATTTTAATAGCTGACGACGATAAATTACACAGGGATAAACTGAAAAAGTTTTTTTCAAAATTTGCTAACGTCTATGACACAGACGATGGCAAACTAGCCGTTAGTTTATTTAAACACCACATGAAGGATAAGAAATTTGACCTGGTTGTCCTGGATAATCTGATGCCTTACTGTGGCATGGATACCCTCGATGATATCAGAAAAGAAGAGGGTACAGTAAAAGACTCCCCTGCCGTCATTTTTATGGTCTCAGGGTTTGAAGATATTGATGAAAAAAAAGAGGCATATAAAAAAAGGGCAAACGAGTACTTTGTTAAAGGTCAGGGATGCACACCTGCCATCCTGAAGGAGGCCATGAAGAAGCATGGTTTAATACAGGATTAGATTGGTTTGGATGTATCCTCTAAAAAAAACATGGTAAAAGGCTGCGCAGGAACCAGGTGCGACTTGGAGCAAAAAAGAAGGGGTCAAGGGGACTGGTCCCCTTGCAGGGGGGTCTGAGGGGGGGCAGAGCCGCCCCCTTCTTTTTTTCGGGTCAAATGTGATTGCTCTGCAGGAGTCTTCTTGACAACAGACTGGGAATAGGTTTATATTCTATACAAAATGATTGGCTGGATAAACCGCTTTGCGGATAAACTCGTAACAAACAGACACATGATAAAATGCCTGGTGGTGCGTGAACTGAAAAGTCGCTATGCCGATTCGCTCATAGGTTCTTCCTGGGCCATCCTGCATCCAGTTGCAACGGTGGCCACGTACACGTTTGTCTTTTCATACGTGTTGAAGGCCAAACTGGGACAAAGCTCGGGGACGGACAACTTTGTATTGTGGCTGCTCAGTGGCATACTGCCGTGGTTCTTTTTTTCGGAAACCATACAGCGCTCCCTGCACATACTGATCGAAAACAAAACGCTTATCACAAAGAGCGTCTTTCCGGCGGAGCTTTTATTGTTGAGCAACCTGCTGGCCAACCTGGTAAAACATGGGATCATGTTTATCATAATCATGTCGCTGATACTGGTGACAGACAGGAGACTGCCGCACATGCTCTGGTATCTGCCTGTGTATGTGGTGCTTTTGAGCCTCTTTACCGTTGGACTGGGGTGGTGTCTCTCTGCGGCTTACGTCTATGTCAGAGACGTCGGACAGGTGCTCAACGTGGCAATTGGGCTGTGGTTTTTCTACACCCCCATTGTGTATGAGCCGTCAAATATTCCAGCGGGGTTGCAGCCGCTTCTGCGAATAAACCCTCTGTATCACATCGCAGAGGGATATCGGGTTTCCATGCTGGGTGTGGAGAGACTTCCGGAGGGCTTTTATGGCGGTTTGCTCTACCTGGGGGTACTGAGCGTTGTCGTCTGTATCGTTGGAGGCATCGTGTTTAAGTACCTCAAACGGGACTTTGCGGAGATGCTGTGAATGCCGATACCCTTGTGCAAAACCAAAAGGCGATCTCCGTCATAGGTCTGAGCAAAAAGTACAGGATATACGCAAATGCCAGCGATAGGCTAAAGGAGCTGTTAAGCCTCAACAAACGCATCTGTCACCGGGAGTTCTGGGCGCTCAAGGACGTCACCTTTGACGTAAACCGCGCCGAGGCAGTGGGCATCCTTGGTAGCAACGGTTGTGGCAAGAGTACGCTGTTGCAGATCATCTGCGGCATACTGAGTATGACGTCGGGGGTGGTGATCAAGCATGGCCGGATTTCGGCACTCCTGGAGTTGGGGGCCGCCTTTAATCCGGAATTCACGGGCAGATCAAACGTCTACGTAAACGGTGCCCTGATGGGTTACTCCAGACAGGAGATGGACGCCCTGCTGCCCTCCATTGTGGAGTTTGCCGACATCGGGCAGTTCATAGACCAGCCAATGAAGATATACTCTACGGGGATGTACGTGCGTCTTGCCTTTGCCTGTGCGGTGGTTACGAGGCCGGACATCCTGGTCGTTGACGAGGCCCTGAGCGTGGGTGACATTTTCTTCCAGCAGAAGTGCTTCAGGGCCATACGTCGGATAATAGACGAGGGTACAACGTGCCTGTTTGTCTCCCACGACATGGAGGCGGTGCGATTTTTGTGCGACAGGGCAGTGATATTAAAAAGCGGAGAAGTTGACTTCATTGGCCCGGCAGTAGAGGCCATCAATAAATACGCCGCATCTCTCAACGTAAAGAAGACGTATGTCAGCACTGCCCTTGTCACGCCGCCGGAGTCGGAGGCATCCTCCCGTATCGGGGCGTTGATGACGCCCGAGGATATCCTGGCACATAACGTCCTGGACGACATATCCACCGTGGACAATGGTGGCAGGGTTGTCAGACACGGAGCCGGCGCAATGGTGTTTCTTGCCCTGCGGGTGACCAATGAGGATGGTCTGGATACGCTGGCCGTTGAGCTGATGCGCTGTCTGGACTTTCACGTCCTGGTTAGGGCAAACGAGGCGATAATCGATCCCAATGTGGCGGTTACGTTGTTTGACCGGCTTGGCAATTTCGTCTTTGCCGGAGGTGCCAGACAGGTTGGACACCGGTTGCCGGACATGTCTGCCGGTGATAGCCTGGTAGTGCGTCTGAGGCTGACATTTACCGTAAAGCCGGGGTATTACACCTTTGGTATCGGGGCGTCAGAGCCATCGGAGTCGGGTGTCTGTCATCATGACAGGTTCGATGGCCTGGGTCCGGTTATAGTGACATTTGACGAAACCAATGAGTTGCCATTTCACGGCATGACAATGATGCCCCTTGAGGTGGGACACGGAGGGCAACGCAGCTTTCAACATGGCAACGCATCAGCAACTGAGGTACCCTCAGCGGTATTTAGCTTATGAAGATACATGTGGCATTTTCTGGGCTTGGCGCCGGAAACATCGGCGATGAGGCAATGATGCAGGGGTTTCTGTCCATTCATCCGCTGCCGGAGGGAACCACCATCGAGGTCTGGGACAAGGACGAGCCAGTGCTCAGACAGTTCCCTGCCGGGTTAAGGTTTGTCAACTACAGGGATGAGGCAACATGCGACAGGCTATATAAAGAGGCTGATGTCGTGCTCATAGTTGGCACTACAATAGTCAGTGAGATGCAGGGAACGGATTGGCCTCTGACAATATTGGGACAGAAATACAAACGTTGTCATACATTGTCGGTGCCCTGTCATGCCGTTGGTGTTGGCGCAGACCTCATAAGGTCCCATGAGGGAAGGCAACTGTTTACGGATGGCTTTTCGCACATTACGTCATGGACGCTACGCAGTACAAGGAGTAGGGACAATATCGCAGCGATGGGTGTTGCCCACGATCGGGTCTTAGTGGCAGCCGATCTGGCCTGGTTGACACCGCTTGAGGGGGTTGACAGGGATTGGGCACAAAGCCAGTTGCAGCGGATGGGGTGGAGGAGTGGCACTCCATTGGTTGGCGTTAATCTGGTCAATGAGCGGTGGCATGACAACGAAAGCATAAAGGCACAGTTTGCACACGCACTGGACAACCTGGCACAGACGGACGCAATACAGATAGCTTTTATGTGTAATGAGGTTCGTGATGAACAGCCTTATGATAAAGCAGCAGCCCTTTCGGTTGTATCCCGCATGAAGTCAAGGCCTATTATGGTGCCTAACACGTACTTTACGCCCCAGCAGATGATCGCACTACTGTCATTCTGTGATGTAACCGTTTCGTGGCGGTATCATTTTACTCTGTTGAGCTTCCTGGCCGGCGCTTACCCGTTGTCTGTCATCAGGGGGGAGAAGCTGCAGGAGTTGTCTGACGATATCGGTACAATAAGCCTCGGTGTACCTGAGTCTATTACAGCGGAGACACTTGCAAGAAACATACGTCAAGCACTATGTCGCAACGAGGCGGCAAGGACTAAACAGAATGCCGTAATCAACATAATGCGTCAACGCAGTAAGCTCAATGACTCTTTCATCAAAAAACAGGGATGACTTACTTAATCGTAATAGTTCGGCTATCTATTTGAGATGTTGTGTATAATCAGCCAATTGTCAACAAGATAAGAAGGGGTCAAGGGGACTGGTCCCCTTGCGGGAGGGGTCTGAGGGGAGGGCGGAGCCGCTCCCCTTCTTTTTTTTTCTCAGGGGGGAACTATTACAGTTACTCTATAGGTCTTGCCAAGAAGTTTGTTTCGGTGTGTTTTCTATATCGCGTTGTAAAAGCCTCTTCGTACTTTGCCACGAATGTATCCTTTGAATGAGGCCCGCTGCCATCGAGGCTAAAGACGGCCAATCCGCACTCATCTGTGATTAGATCGTAGAGCATCTGAGGGGTTGTGCCATAACCAAAGGCATGCACCTTGGCATGTTCAAAGATGATGTATGGCTGCCATTGTCTGATGGTCTTTTTAGCGCCGTCTATGACGCCGTACTCTCCGCCCTCCACGTCGATTTTAATGAGCCTTATTGGTAACGCTTGCGGTATTATGTTATCGAGCATGTTGACCTCCACATCGATCTGCTCGGAGACCGGATCAATCGGGCAAGGCTGCGGCTTAAGACCACTCCAGCCTGGGATATTGACGAAATGGCAGAACTTACTGGTGCCCACGCTGTTGCTCAGTGCACACTGGTGGATTTTAACGCGTGGAAACCTGTTCTTTAACTGAGGTATGAACCGTGGGAGGGGTTCAAAGGCATAGTGCTCCCCCGCAGGGGCGCGTTGGACTATCCAGTCTAAAACCTCACCGGCATGTGCGCCAACATCAATGCAGTTGGAGTCGTTCCTTAGTATACTGTCCATTATCGCTTTCATGTTTCGGTTGTCGCGCTCCATTCGCAACATACCATCATCGTGGTGGAGCAAAAAAACAGCCTGGTTCAATTCATCTTCTGAGGCGTTGGTCTCTATCTTCTGTACGCTTTCCATATCTGTTCCCTTCAAAGTAAGATTGCTGCGTCACTATTTTAACAGTTATAAAGCAGTCGATGTCAAGAGCAATATGTCTGCCAATGTTGAATCATGGTGTGATAATGTGTCATACTTAAGCATAGTTTAGACATTGCAAAAAGGATCGACAAAAATTATGACAAGGACACAAGACAGCAACAGCAGCAGGATGACCTTACTGTGGGTACGAACGGATTCCATCGGTGACAACGTCCTTGCCTCGTCTATGCTGCCTGAGATACGAAAGAGGTTCCCTGCCCACGCCATAACAGTCCTCTGCCAGGGACACATTGCCGAACTCTATGAGCATTGCCCAGAGATCGACGGAGTTATCCCGTTTGACAAAGAGATGGCCTACACCAACGACGGGTATCGAAACGAGTTGCTCAAAAGACTGCGACTGCTTAAACCTGATATAGCACTGAACACGGTTTTTTCGCGTGAACCAATTACCGATATACTTACCATTGGCAGCATGGCCACACAACGGATTGCCTTCAACGGCGACTTTGCAAACGGCATGACCCAACAACTGCGGCAGACCAACAACCCGCTATACACACGGTTAATCTACACCGGTTGTCAGCAACGTTCCGAAATGGACAGACACGAGGAGTTCCTGTACAATATCGGGATCGAACCCGCACGTGATGGCCTCAGACCGCTCATGTGGCTTTCTCGGCAGGACGAAGCCTTTGCAAATAGCTTCTTTGAGGAAAACGCATTAAGACCACACGAAACTATAGCGCTCTTTCCTTGGGCGCAACACCACCACAAGATATACAATAAATACGCTCAGGTCATTGAGCAGTTTCCGGACTACCACTGCGTAATCGTCGGGGGCAGGGACGCCTCTGATGCGGCCCGTGCCATAAAAGCACAATTGCCCTCCTGCCATGACCTCACCGGCAGGACTACGCTCCGCCAGAGCGCTGCCATAATCGGCAAGAGTCGCATCTACCTCGGAGCGGACTCCTCCGGGGCGCATATGGCCTCTGCCCTGGGGGTTGCAAACGTGGTAGTGCTTGGCGGCGGACACTTTGGACGCTTTATCCCCTACAGTCCCTTAACGACCGCCGTGTGTCTACCCCTGGAGTGCTACGGGTGCGACTGGCAGTGTAGGTATCAGCACACTTACTGCGTCAGCGACATATCGCCGGAGGCCGTTGTACATGCCATGCAGATAGCCCTGTCCACGATAGGTACTCAGCCATCGGGACCGAGGATTGTCGTTGACTGCACACAGGGCAGTGTACGTGGCAACGGTGTGGAGCAATTTATCCGGCCACGGTGGAGGTGGTCGGACAATTACCTTACACTTAGCGACATCGAGGTTATCCATTATCCTGCTGCCTGTAACCCCTCCCAGCCCTCCCCTGACCCCTCACATAAAGGGAGGGGGATTAAAGAGGAAACCGGAGGGACCGCTCCACTTGTTAGCGTGCTGGTTTCCACGTACAACTCCGAGGAGTTCATGAGCGAGTGCCTGGAAGACCTCCAGGGGCAGACCATCGCCTCCAACACGGAGATCATTGTCGTAGATGCCGCATCCCCGCAGAACGAGCAGGCAATAGTGCAGGAGTATCAGCGCCGCTGCTCCAATATCACATACATCAGAACCGGCAGCCGGATCGGTGTCTACGCAGCGTGGAACATGGCAATACAAATAGCACGGGGCCAATACATCACCACCTTTAGCACGAACGACCGCCTGCGACGTGACGCCTTTGAGATTTTGGCCGGATACCTCAATGACACCCCACGTTGTATGCTCGTCTACGGTGACTCTTACCTCACCGAGGTGCCCCACCAAACCTTTGATGTCCACCACTGCCATGACGTCTACAGGTGGCCCGAGTTCTGCTACGAAGACCTCCTGTACAACTGCATGATAGGCCCCCATCCCATGTGGCGCAGGGACGTTCACGACGACATCGGATATTTCGATGTCCGGTACGAGGCCCTTGGAGACCAGGATTTCTGGTTGCGTATTGGTGAAAAGTACGAAATACACCACCTACCCGAGGTTACCGGTCTGTACTGGGTTACCCCCGACGCCCTTTCCCGCAAGGGGCAACTGCCCGCACGGGAACACCATGAGATACGTCTGTACTACCAACAACGCTATCTCAACAGATTAAAGCAGACGGTTACGGCCAATAACCTCTTTAACAACCGCCCTCTGTACATCTGGGGGGCAGGTCAGGCGGGGCAGTTGACTCTGAACATGCTACGCAACTCAGCCATCCCGGCAGAGGGCTTCATAGACGGCGACCCGGGCAAGTGTGGCAAGACCATCGACGGACTGCACATCCACAAGCCATCACACATACAGGAGATGCTCCAGGGCAACAGGCGTCCCTTTGTCGTGATTGCCTCCATGTATGCAGACCAGATACGGCCATTCCTACTAAGTCTGGGCTTGAAGGACAGGCAGGACTTCTGGCGAAACATACACACGTTCTGGGCACTCAAGTGGCTTACGGTAAAAACGGGTTATTGACATTATTCAGGTTTTTTTGTTATCCTGCATGTTAAAACATCATCTTATGACGAGGTAAAATGCCTAAACGATCTGATATAAAAAAGATACTGCTGATAGGCTCCGGGCCTATAATCATAGGCCAGGCGTGCGAATTTGACTACTCCGGCACGCAGGCCTGCCATGCGCTGACCGAGGAGG
>NZ_JABXWD010000140.1 GCF_019173545.1 Candidatus Magnetobacterium casense
CGCCCCTGGCTCAATTGTCGCACCCGCCCCGGGCACGAAGAAGTCCCCTTGACCCCATTATTTCACACTCAAATATCATGCCTGAAAAAACCTGCGTTATTTCAGTATATCACTTTTATTAATTATTGACTTTTTGGTACAATAGTATTAATGAATAGTTGCCCAACACGTTTGCAGTCATGGCAAACAAGATGTAAAGGGAGATGAGCCTGGGCGTTTAGAATCAGGTAATAGTGTGATATATTTGACAAAAGAGGACATAGACAATGCCGTTACCCCCTAAAGATCAAAAACCATGGATTGGTGGAACTCCCGAGGAGAGAACCGAAAACTTTAACATGGAACAGTTGCTGGAGAAAAAGAAAAAGATCGAGTCCCTCCTGCACAACAAATACACCAAATGGGTTACCATAATGTTTACCGATCTTGAAGGCTCTACGGTGCTGACGGAGGAGGCAGGGGACCTTGCCTTACGAACCGTTATAAAGAATCAAAACGACATCATCCACCCAATAATAAATAAGTTCCGGGGTACCTACGTCAAGTCCATAGGCGATGGCACGCTGTCATACTTTGAATCAGCCAGAAATGCCGTTGAGGCTGCCGTTGATATACAGCGTGCAGTGGCACGGCATAACATCAGGGAAGAGGATATGCTTAAGATACACCTGCGCATAGGCCTCAATACGGGCAACTGCATAGTTGAACACAATGACGTCTTTGGCGATGTGGTAAACGTTGCTCAACGCTTTGAAGCCATGGCAAACACAGGCGAAATATATCTTTCCGAGGAGACCTTCAACACCCTTGACGAAACATACAAGCAGTTGTGTAGTTACATCAAGACGGCGAACATAAAGGGCAAAAAAGAGGCATTTAAGGTCTACATGGCCATGTGGGAACATACCGCGGCAGACAAGATAGTCGCTGACAAGCTCGACGCCGTACCGGTCCTGCGGATAGAGAGGGACGGTTATCCACCCTTTACGATACCGATCAAGGAGGAGGAGCTGCTCATAGGGCGTACAAGTGACTGTGATATCTCTTTGACAGAGCAATTTGTCTCCCGTCACCACGCACACGTGTTTTTGCTTGATGGGGCCTACTACGTCGAGGACCTGCAAAGTCAGACCGGGATCACCCTCAACGATAAGGTCATCACCTCCTCCGTACTTAAACACGGCGATGTGATAAACATAGGCCCCTCTATTGCTATAACTTTTCTGCAATCACACTCGGATGACTCCGTCACCATGCGCAGTACACAAGACAAGTTGCGCAAGGAGATCAGCAAGATCGTGGCACACTACGAGCAAGAATCCTATAGCGTCATCGTTTTGCAGAACAACTCCGAAATACAACAACACTCTATCTCTACCGGCGGACTCATGATAGGACGCTCAGGGACATGCAATATCCACCTGCCGGAGCAAGTCGTATCGGCCAAACATGCAAGGCTCTGGTACGACAACAAGGCTATCTATATCGTTGACCTTAACAGCACAAATGGCGTCTTTCTAAACGGCATCCAAATCCCTTCCGACAAACCCATAAAGCTCAACACTACGGACAAGGTCGAAATAGGCCCCTTTATCCTGAAACTAATCGCCTCCGATCCAAACGACAACCCCTATGAATAAAGGGCTTTGTGCTGATTACGGAGCGATGATAAGTACATGGACAAAAGTTTTTATATAAACCATAGGATTGAGTATTATGGGGTCAAGGGGACTGGTCCCCTCGCAGGGGGGTCTGAGGGGGCCAGGAGCGTCCTGGAGCGAAAAAGAAGGCGGAGCCGCCCCCTTCTTTCTTCTTTACGTATAAAGTTAATTATGGGCAGGTACTTATCAGGGCGCTTTAATGCGTTGCCGACATTTAGCCCCCGAGGTTAAACTCATCAAAGAAAACATAAAAACACTCACACTCGCCCTGTTGCTACTAACCCTTGTCGTGTACTACCGGGTGGGGTTTAACGACTTTATAAACTACGACGACCCACAGTACGTCAGGGACAATCCCATTGTAAATGCAGGTCTGACCAAGGAGGGAGTCTTGTGGGCGTTGAGGTCTACGTTCATGTCCAACTGGCATCCGTTGACGTGGATTTCTCACATGACGGATGTTTCGCTCTTCAGGCTAAACCCCGGAGGACATCATCTTACAAGTCTCATAATCCACATGCTAAACACCGTCTTGTTGTTCTGCGTCCTGTACCGGATGACGGCAGAGAGGTGGCAGAGCGCTTTTGTTGCGACACTGTTTGCCATACACCCTTTAGGTGTAGAGTCTGTTGCGTGGGTGGCGGAGCGCAAAAATGTACTGAGTACGCTGTTTTGGCTCCTGACCATGATTGCATATCACCACTATGCAAATTCACCACCTACAAGTGGGACTGATGTCCCTCCCAACCGCCAGGACACGTGGACGAGGGCAGGGAGATACATGCTTGTCATGTTGTTGCTAGCACTGTCGCTTATGGCCAAGCCGATGGCGGTTACGCTGCCCTGTGTCCTGATCCTGATGGATGTATGGCCGCTAAGGAGGTTCAATTATCGGACGGTCATAGAAAAGATACCGCTTTTTGCCCTGTCTGCGATATCGGCCATGATCACTTACACATACAGAGTGAGGCTCACGGGCTAAAGCCGTTGAGTGTGTTGCCGATTGCAAGGCGTGTCTCTACGGCTATAGTCAGTTACGTGCAATACCTGTACATGATGGTAAATCCAAGTAAGTTGGCCATCTTTTATCCCTATCCCTACGACATGCCCTTGTGGAAGCCTGTTGCCGCCTTCGTGTTTCTTGTAACAATCAGCATCTGTGCCCTGCTCGCAACCCGCAGGAGACCCTACTTACTTGTTGGCTGGCTGTGGTATCTGGGCACCCTGGTGCCAGTGATCAAGCTGGTACATACGGGACGTGAGGCCGTTGCCGACAGATACGCATACGTTCCGCTCATTGGTATCTATATAATCCTGGCGTGGGGCAGCGCCGACCTCCTGCAAAGCAACAGGTTCCGAAAACCGCTCCTTGCTGCGGCAGCCGCTGTGATGATCGTGTTTTACTCGGCCCTTACGTGGACATACACCGGACACTGGAAAAACTCTCTGAGCATATTCAGACATGCCATTGACGTCGTGGATAACAACTACAAGGCCTACAACAACTACGGCAACGACTTGCTACTGAGCGACTACGGCAAACTGGACGAGGCCATCGGATACTTCGCCAGGGGGCTTGAGTTAAAAAGCGATGACCCGGAATTACACATGAGCATGGGCAATGCCCTCACTGCCAAGGGCAGGCTCGAAGAGGCCATGGAGCATTACGCACGCTCAGGCCCACTGATGTCCCCTGATGATGAGGCCCTGGTACGCAAGCGATTTGGATTGCTCTACCTCAACAGAAAACAATACCAATACGCCATCATACACCTCAACAAGTATATCGAACACTACCCCGATGACACGGAGGCGCTAAACAACCTTGCCACTGCCCTGATGTCCCTTGACAGGGTGGATGAGGCCATCGGAGTCCTTACCAGGGCCGTCTCTCTCTCCCCGCAGAGTGGTCACTTACACAAGCACTTGGGGGATGCCCTGACAAAGGCCGGAAGGTTCCAGGAGGCACAGAGGCATCTGTTCCAGGCTCGGCAACTTAACTAACACTACGACACTGTAACATTGTGGCATGTATGACACAATGTGGCATGTATGACACAATATGGCAACGGAAATAGATATTACCTTAATAATATAGCCGTATTCTTGAAAATTCTCTATGGCATGATTACTGCATTATAACAGTTGGCAATGAGTTTAAAGTGGAATAGAGTAAAAGATCGGTTTTTAACCGTCTTAAGGAAAGTATCAGTTAAGAGGAGGACCAACATGTTTAAGATAGTGTCAGAGATGAGCAAGAGGGACGAAAGGGGTTTTACCTTGATCGAATTATTGATCGTTATAGCGATTATCGGAATTCTGACCGCTATAGCAGTGCCGGCGTTTCTAGGGCAGAGGGAGAAGGCCAAGGTTAGGGCAGTTGAATCAGGAGCAAAGGGGGCCGTATCAGACCTGCAGGGATATCTGGATTCCTATGTTTCAGGAGATCCATACATAATTATAACCAGTACGGCAGGTGCCCAGGGTTGCGTAGAGGCCACCAATGCAACGGCAACAGGCAAGACCTGTCAGTCCATGTACAACCAGGCCAGTTCAAGCACATACACCGCATTTCCGGGTGGTATCACGGATATACTTAACGACTTTATTAACCACCACACCTATAAGGGTGACAAGAGTCCGTTTACCGGAGCAGCACTATTCGTTACAACTCACACCACAGAGGGTGAGGTGTTTGTAACCCCAAGTGGTACACGTGCGGTCAACATCACTGCATACGCCACGGATACAACCTCCCCTATCTTCAGTCAGGTGGTTACAACAAGATAAGCGGTTCCCACAAAGGGAACTATCATAGTCCTGTAGTTAAAGAAAGCAGAGCGGGCAGGGGCATAAGCATCCCCTGTCTGCTTTTTTTTGTGTGTGATTCTGTCCACCACAGCGGTCAACTGCGGATAGATTTTTTATGCGAGACAATTTCGGGATGTTTACAAATTATAACGTTATATTTTAAGATATCACAGTTCTATAATCTTTAGAAAAAAACAGGAGGCCCAAGACATGGAAAGAAAAGGTGTGATTACATTTCAAGGTAACGGATTAACCCTCGTTGGTTCCGAGGTGAAGATTGGAGATAAGGCACCGGATTTTACAGCCCTCGATAACGGCTTAGGCCCGGTAGGACTAAAAAGTTACGCCGGAAAGGTCAAGGTCGTAAGCGTAACACCATCGCTTGACACCCCCGTGTGCGACATGCAACTGAGAAAGTTCAACGAGGAGGCCGCAAAGCTCTCAAAAGATGTAGTCGTCATAAACATCAGTATGGACCTGCCATTTGCAAACGCCAGATTCTGCACACATGCCGGTATCCAAAACGCCATAACCCTCTCTGACCACAAGGACGCCTCTTTTGGTATGGCCTACGGTGTTGTAATCCAGGAGTTAAGACTGCTCAGTCGTGCCATCTTTGTAATTGACAAGACCGACACCATCAAGTACGTCGAGGTAGTCCCCGAAATCACAAACCATCCCGACTACGACAAGGCCCTATCCGCCGCTAAACAACTGGCGTAATAGTTCGGACTTACAAGTGAAAGGCCATGTATAATCACCCCACTGTAGGAAGGGGTCAAGGGGTCTGGACCCCTTGCGGGAGGGGGTCTGAGGGGGAGGGCAGCGCCCTTCCCCTTCTTTTCTTTTCTTAAAGTGCTGGATTCCAATCGAGACATAGGGAAAGGGTACCAAATAGCGCTCCTATCGTTGGTTGTTATTGTACCCTTTCTACTGACGAGATTGCCGTTTTACCTGTACTACCCCATGGTAACGCTCACCCCCGATAGCTGGACGTACTCAATGTTGGCCTTTAATATCCTTGAGGGCGTGCCGCCGCAGTTTGACCACCGTACTCCGGGATATCCACTGTTTATTGCGCTGGTGTTTAAGCTCTTTACGGGTACGAATCTGTCGCTGGCCATGACCCAGAGCCTGGTCTGCTTGGGGGCAATGCTGTTGTTTGTCTACGTGATATTCAGACACTTAGGCGCACGGACGGCACTATACACGGCCATGGCATTAACGGCTGCCTCCAATACCATTACCTTCGTGTGGTCTGAGACAACGTATATGACAGAGAGTTTGTACGTCAGCTTTTTAATAATGTCCCTAGCATGTCTGATACACGCACTGCACGGCAGAAATACCCTCTGCTGGGGCATGACATCCCTCCTGATGGGCTACACCGTCTGGATACGACCAGGCGGATTGTTTTTGGTCATCTCCATATCTTTGATTACTGTCTATCTTATTAAGAACTCCTATCCCAGAAGGACGGCTCTGAGCTTTGTCACGCCCTTTGCCATGATGATGTTGTCCCTGGCCACCTACAACCTCTGTACCATTGGCTCCTTTACGCTATCCCCCTTTGGGGCCAACAACATCTTTGCCGTAACAATGCCCTTCATGGAGACCCCCAAGAGCCTCCCGCCGCAGGTTGGCAAGGCCTTTGTCGATAGCGTCACGCCGCGTGTCCCCATCAACGTCAGGGACACCATAAACAACTCCTGGGACATCAAGGAACTTCGCAACGCCTTTTTTGCCGTCTATCCACAGAACCTGGCCGTTACGCTCGAACTAAAAAACATCCTGCAACCCCCCCCAGGTACCGCTACCCCACTGATGGGCCTCTACCCATACATGAGAAACATCGCACGCACTTCAATAAAGGCACACCCCATCCTGTACGCAAAGTTTGTAGGGACTATGTTTCTGTACTACTTCCTGAATGTCGGAGAAGACGAGGCCAGTCTCACGGCCAAAGAGGATATCTACAATTCCGTGATCCGGTACAATATCTACACGCTCATCTCCCACTACAACACCATGAAAACGGCAAACACCACACAAAACGCCGCCATCATCAGACAGACCCTCAACGAGTACGCAGACCCCTTTCCACCCAAATACCCCTTCTACGCTATGGTCCTAGGAAAGCAGGGGGACGGTGTCAAGCTCGAACTCCTGCTTGTTCGTCTCAAAGAAACGGGGTTTCAGTCCCTCAGCACGTCGTATCTGAGATATCATAAGCTCCTGTTTAAGAACATAGCCTGGGTGATGTTGTACCTCCTTGCATTTTCCTACGGCATCTATGTCTTGTGCAAGGGCAGGTTCTCTGATGTACCGTCACTGATCGTCGTGGTAATTGGCAGTGTGCCTGTGCTTTCGGCAGTGCTTGGCAGTCTGATGTCGGTGGCCTACATACGTTACAGCTACGTGGTGGAGTTCTGCTACTACCTGACCGTGGCCCTCTTACCAACGCTACTTATACGAAAGAAGAGATTATAGCACGTTTTGATTGGATTAAATACAAGATAATGGCATTTTACGGGGTCAAGGGGACTTCTTTGCGGCCGGGGCGGGTGCGACCCCTTTATTTCTTTTTTGAAACGTGCTATATATGCCCAGGATTTTTTTACAGCAATAATTTTTTTTGCTTTCTCTGGCTGTGATATGGCAAAATATTGGTAAATTTTATTAGGAGGTTGACCTTTGAAAGAAGTAGTAATAGTTAGTGGTGTCAGGACTGCGGTGGGGGCCTTTGGTGGAACTCTCAAGGATGTGTCGGCAATAGACCTTGGGGCATTGGTCATCAAGGAGACATTGAAGAATGTAGGTCTGAGACCGGTGGCCGATGAGGCGTTGAAGGAGTTTGCCCCTGACAAGCTGAAGGATCAGGGGATGATTGAACTCGAGAAGAGGTATCACGACTACGACAGTGCCCTCAGTCCCGTGTCAATAGACGAGGTCGTGATGGGCAATGTAGTCCAGGCCGGGCAGGGTCAGAATCCTGCCAGACAGGCAACCATCAGAAGCGGTGTCCCCAAGGAGACACCAGCGGCAACCATCAACAAGGTCTGTTCCTCCGGGCTGAGGTCTATAGCTATGGGGGCACAAAGCATCATGCTTGGTGAGGCCGATGTGGTCATCGCCGGAGGCATGGAGAGCATGAGCAACATCCCGTTTACGTTACCGTCGGCACGCTGGGGCTACAGGATGGCGTTGACCGGGGTGGCCGATATCATCGACCTGATGGTCTATGACGGTCTGTATGAGATATTCTATGGCTATCACATGGGTATCACGGCAGAGAACATTGTACAGCTCTACGGCATATCCAGGGAGGAGCAGGACCAACTCAGTGTGCTCAGTCACACCAGGGCACGTCAGGCAATAGTCGATGGCACGTTTAAAGAGGAGATTGTCCCCGTCGTAATCAAGGGACGCAAGGAGGACACCATCGTGGATACCGATGAGCGCCCAATGGATACCTCCATGGAGAAACTGGCAAAGATGAAGCCCGCATTTAAGAAGGATGGCTCCGTCACAGCCGGTAACGCCTCCGGTATCAACGACGGAGCGGCGGCAGTGTTGCTGATGAGCGCCGACAAGGCAAAGGCGATGGGCCTGGAGCCGTATGTCAAGATAAAGGGCTTCGCTACGGGCGCCATAGACCCTGCATATATGGGATTAGGGCCTATACCGGCAGTAAGAAAGCTGTTAAAGCAAAACGGTCTCAGCGTTGGAGACATCGATTGCTGGGAGGTCAACGAGGCCTTTGCCGCCCAGGCACTTGCCTGCATAAAGGAACTGGGACTGGCCAACGACAAGCCCAATGAACTGGGCAGTGGTATCTCCCTTGGACATCCGATTGGATGCACGGGGGCCAGACAGGTCGTCACCGGTATGCGGCAAATGAAACGCAAGGGATACAAGAGGGGCATCGTAACCATGTGCATCGGTGGTGGCATGGGCTATGCCATGTTGATGGAACGATAGCAGGAAAAACTTCCGGGGAAAAAAGGGGGACGGTATTTATGCTGCCCCCCTCTTTCTTTGTATTGCATGCGAGCCAAACACGCTATAAGTGGTATACTGAAATGACGCAGGTTTTTTCAGGCATGATATTTTATTGACAAAATAATGGGGTCAAGGGGGCTGGCCCCCTTGCAGGGGGTTCTGAAGGGGGGCGGAGCCGCCCCTTTCTTTTCTTGTATCGCACGCAATCGAAACGCGCTATATACGGAAGTTCCAGATGATAGCCTTCTAAAATCCGTATAAACCATTGAATATATTGCCAATGCGAAGGTCTATTATTTTTTATGTAGGGACGAATATTATTATATTAATG
>NZ_JABXWD010000141.1 GCF_019173545.1 Candidatus Magnetobacterium casense
AAGAAATGACACACTTAGAAAACGGCTGTAATTGTCATTCCTGCGAAAGCAGGAATCCATGCCTTTTAAACGTGAAATAAAAATTACCCTGCTTTTTTGAGAGGATACAAAATGATTGTATCATTAACATTGAAACTGAAGATATGAGAGATGCACTTGGTTTGACACCAGGACTGACAAAAGATTATACCAAGCTAAATAAAGATGAGCCATGTATAACTGCCACTTCTATAGAATCTGGTGAAGCTCTCAACATCTGTCTTGCTTATAAGCTGCCAATATGTCCTCAAACAGATGCAAATGCACGCACGCTCTGTGAAGAAGACAAAAAGGAGTCAGCGCCCGCTGTATAACAGAGGGTAAACCCTTCCCCTCTATGTTGTACCTATACCACAAAGGGATCAGTAAACTCGAAGGAGTCAACGTCAAACAATCCCTTGTCGCCGAGCTTAAGTCGTGGCATCACAAGCAGCGACATAAACGATAGCGTCATAAACGGCGCCCTCAGCCTGGAGCCGAGTCCTTTTGCCAGGGCGTCTAACCTGGCATATGCCGCAGCTACCTCAATGCCACTCTGATCGCTCATAAGCCCTCCTATGGGCAGGGGCAACACTTCGCTGACACCGTCGTCAACGACGGCAAGCCCGCCCTTGTGTTCGATCACGAGGTTGACGGCCTGACAGAGTGCCTCGTCCGAAACGCCCACGGCAACGATGTTGTGTGAGTCATGCGCAACGCTGGAGGCCATGGCCCCCCGTATCAGACCGAATCCCTTGACAAACCCCACCGCCACAGGGGCCTCCCGATAACGGTTGACCACCACAAGTTTGAGGATGTCGCTGCCAACGTCAGAGACGACATTAGCGTCTTCTACGCCCGCCGCACCTGACACCATCACATCACCGTAGAACACCTCCGTAAGCAACTGACCATCAACGGCCTCTATGACCTTCAACCTGCCAGGACGATGCGGAAAAAAGAAGTCCCCGGGTTCTTTCCTGCCGGTGTTGAAGTTGTTGACAACCCTGACGACCCTCCGTGGGAGTATAGAGATACCACTCTCTGCAACAACCTCACCGTTGATGACCGTCTTTAACACATTGATGTCTTCGAGGTTATCGACTACCAGGAAATCGGCGGCATCGCCCACCTGGAGCAGTCCGACGTCGAGGTTGTAGTGCAGGACGGGGTTGACGCAGGCAGCCCTGAGGACGCTCATCTTGTCGTAACCGGCCCTGAGCAGACGCTTTACCATTGTGTTTATGTGCCCTTGCAGCAGATCGTCGGGGTGTTTGTCGTCGGAGCACAGCATGATATCGGCGTAGTGGTCGTTGATCAGCGGGGCGAGCGTGTCGAGGTTCCTGGCAGAAGACCCCTCGCGGATGATTACCTTCATGCCAAGTCGCAACTTGTTCAGGGCGCCTTCGAGGGTGGTACACTCATGGTCTGTGCTGATACCCGCCCGTATGTATTTTTCGCAGTCATCCCCCCTCAACCCGGGCGCATGACCATCGACTACCTTGCCGTACTTCCTGGCAAGACTCAGCTTGTACAGGACTACCGGATTGTCGTCCAGAACGCCGGGGTAGTTCATCATCTCACTGAGGTACTTTATGTGGTCTGTCCTGAGCAACTGTTCAATGTCGTCAACGTCGAGGGTTGCCCCGGAGGTCTCAAACGTCGTGGCAGGAACACAGGAGGGTGCACCAAAGAAAAACTTTAGCCCAACACCCATGCCGCTGTCCACCATATAGTCGATCCCAGCAAGGCCAAGCACATTGGCGATTTCGTGCGGATCGGACACCACCGCCACCGTCCCATGCACAACCGCCATATGGGCAAACTCCGCAGGCGTCAGCAGCGAACTCTCTATGTGTATGTGCGCATCTATGAATCCGGGGATGATAAAGCTATCGTAAACGCCGCCATCTCTGTCAATGTTGGATATCCTGCCCTCCAGTACCTCCAGCGTGGCGGCGTATACAACGCCGTTCTTTACGTCAACGACGTTACCACTGATGTATTCAACCGGCATTGTCTGTCACCTCGTGGGAATCAGGTTCAGACTTAATTACAATGTTTTTACCTGAACGCTTTGCCACATACAGCGCATTGTCCGCCTTTACGATAAGAGACCGGACGCTTTCGGCATCCCTTGGGCAATTGGCAACACCAACGCTGATGGTTACATTAAGCGATAGACTATCATCCGTGAACACGGCCCCTTGCACTTCTTCTCTTATTCGCTCTGCAATTATATAACCACGATCAATGTCCGTTGCAGAGAGCAAGACGGCAAACTCCTCTCCACCGTAACGAAACGGCATATCGTTATCCCTGATGGCGTTGCGTATGTATGCGGCCACGCCCTCTATCACCATGTCGCCCGCTACGTGTCCGTAGGTATCGTTGACCTTTTTGAAGTCGTCTATGTCTATCATCAACAGTGTGATGCCGTCAGAGTACAGCGACAGTTTACCAAATTCCCTTTCGATGATGTGTCTGAAGTGCCTCTGCGTATACAGGCCGGTTAGTTCATCGGTAATGGCGATGTTGTAGAGATAGGCATTTTCAAATGCCATCACAACGTGCTTGTTTATCGCTGCCACGATGCTCTGTATATCCGGGTTAAAAGTTCCGACAAACTTTTGGCAAACAAAAAGGGCATATATCCTGCCATTTTTTAAGACATTCATGTATATCTCTTTCCTGTCCTGAGACATCCTGAACTCGTTGAGTGTGGCGTCGTACCATTTGTTGATTAATCCGCTCAGTTGTTCGTTTTGCTGCAGGTTGACGCGAACGAGCCTATCCTTACCGATGTCTTTGGTGTATGCCCTGTATTGTCTATTCGGCCTGGGCATGATTATAATAACCATGTCTGCCTTGAACGTCTCACGGATTATATCTATTGAGATGACCTTTAATTCTTCCACGTCTATCGTCTTGCTGAGGCGCTCCATCAAGGAGTACAGAAGCGTGATCTCGTGATGTTGCTTGAGTATCTCAAATATGTACTTGTTTATCACCCTGGTCAATGACACGATTACTATTGCAAGACAAACCACGCCTAGTGCAAATATAATCGCTTCGACGCGCCTGATAATAGATTCCGTGTGTTTTATTGGAGCGTCTATGATGAGCTTGCCATTTATAGTATGCTCCTTTGCATGACAACCATAGCAGGGAGGCTCGTTGAGTATGACAGAGACGTTTCGTGACACCTTCTCTCCGTGCTTATTCCTGACGATACGTGTCTTTTGAGAGGGGGGGGTATCTTTACTTTTGTGGCAGATAATGCAGGAGCCTTCCTTGAAGCGGTCCAGGGTGATTCCCACCTTGGACCTGTCTGTTGAATAGACAATTAGTCCCTTGTCGTTGACGATAAATGCAGAGCTTATTGTATCCTTGTCGTTTGAGAGGGCATCAAAGATCGATTGCATGGCTTGCTGTTCATGGCTCATCATGAGGTGTTTCAGCATCATCAGCATGGTATCGCTTAAGGCATGGGTCATTTGCTCTGTGTTTTTGAGCATGGCCTTGGGCAGCAGGATAAAGACTGAGCCGGCAGCAATGAAACTGCACAACAAAAGGAGATACACGATTGCCACCAGCATCTTCTTTTTTAGCTGGTACACCCATCCGATGTTTTCTGAAATCAACTCTTTCCTGGAGTAATTATCACTCTGTTATGACTTTAAGTATCTACATTGTCGGTATGATAAAACGGCAACCTGCAAGGATTGTTTGTACCGCTTTACTCTGCGATGCCGGTCATCAGGGTAGCAATCCTGTTGGGGTCAAACCTTAGCATAGCCAGTATGGATTGTCGCGAATCATGCGTTATACTGTGCTTTATGGCCTCCGATGACTTTACTGCCTCAGCGTGCGTTTTTATCTTCGTCGTCGTTTTTTCATCGTCCACCCCAGCCGTACCGGCCTCAAGACATCCGACAGTTCCGCTTACACTGCTTTCATCTTTCATCTTTACCTCCATGTAAATTTAAAAACAACAGATGTAACATAACATAGTCCGATACAAAAGTCAATCGCAAAAACTTACTGTAAAAAATCCTGTGATGACATATATAGCACGTTTCAAAAAAGAAAGCAAGGGGCGGTTTGTGGCAGGGGTGCCCCACCCCCTCCGCTTCTTTGTCGCTCCAGGAGGGGGCAGCGATCCCTTGACCCCATAATGCTTAACCTTCTACCATCACAGAAATACTTACAGGAACAAACATTGGAGAGTCTCTGCAAAGTTAAAAGAGCGATGTTGACAACAATGCCCGGATGCCGGTATCATATAACCATGCACCAGAAGTACGATATAGCTTTAAAGGATATAATTAAGGATATCCCCCGGCAATTTCTCAAGATATTGACGGGATATGATTCTTGGCAGTTCATGGACGTCCAGTTCCCTGATATCCAGGCCAGACAACCTGACATAGTGATTAAGACATCTGATGGCACTATAATCCACATAGAAATACAATCAACAAACGATAGTACCATGTTGAAACGAATGTATCTCTATTCCGGCTTTATATACAACCAGTACGACGTATTACCAATCCAGATTGTTTTATATATTGGCAAAAAGCCGTTAAACATGCCAAGCAGCGTAGAGCTTGGAGGTATAAAATATGCCTACAGGTTGGTAGACATACACACTATTAACGGCAATCAATTAATTACAGGCGATAGCCCTGATGATTGCTTGTTGGCTATTCTGTGCAAAACCGATGACGTGGATGGCACGATAAAGAAGATACTTGACATATTTTACCCAATGCCCTACAAGGAAAGGAAAAATTATGTCATAAAATTACTGTATCTTTCCGAGTTGGTAAATTTGTATAAAAAAGTAAAAGCGGAGGTGATGAATATGCCTATAACCATCGACATAGAAGACAGCGAAATCTTTAGAGATGTATTCATGAAGGGTAATCTGGAAGGCGAACTCAAAGGCGAACTCAAAGGAATAGAAGGGATGCTTGATATCAAATATGGCTATGAGGGGCTTGGACTTATGGATATGGTCAGGACCATTGGTACGATAGACAAATTGGATGCATTCAGTAAGCTTATCAGGAAATCCACTTCTATTGCTGAACTGAGAGCGTATCTGAGTGATAAAGTTTGATCTTGCCTGGGGAGGGAGCCTTCTGAGACATCCATTTCAAGTGCGGTTGCCCCGGTATATATAGAACGATTACGTCAACCTATAGCAATTGCATATGAGTATGCACAGTGAACAAGAAGAGAAGGAATCAGTGGGATTGCAACCTCTTCTCTCGTTTGGTTCGCTTTTAGTAAGCCGCCTCTTTAACCTCAAGGGCAGCCTGTTGCCGCTGCTTCTTACGACGGTGCAGGAGCGCTACATCCTTGTGACCAAGAGCGAGGATGACTGCCTGCGAATCCTTGAAGACTTCATGTTCTACGCCGAAATAAACGGCGGCAATCCACTGATATACTTCCCCGATGCACAGGATGCCGCAAATGCCGGCAGACAGGTCGAAATAATCGTCAACGATCAACAAAACGCCTCCTTCATAACAACCCTCGATACGCTCATCAAACCAATAAACACCCCGGAAGCACTCCGCTCCCAGACGCTTGCCCTCAAAACAGGCAACGACACCTCCCGCGAGGACATCGTGGAGATACTGCACACCTGCTTTGGCTACCGGAGAGCTGCCCTGGTCGTTGAAAAGGGCGAGTTCAGTCTGCGCAACTACATCCTTGACCTCTACCCGCCATCCATGGAGATGGCCGTGAGGGTGGAGTTCTTTGGCGACGAAATAGAATCGATACGTCTGTTCTCACCCGATACCCAACGCACTGTCAAGGCAATCGATGAACTTGTCCTACTGCCCATACAGCAGACAGAGGGAGCAGCGTACCTCTTTGACATATTTAAGACAGAGCGCCTCTTCTTCATGGACGACATTGCCACTGAGTCGGCGGCCTTCACCATGAGCGTACAAGGAGGGGAGAGACCGCTGCCACAGACGGTCGTGTCAAAGACCCCCATCGTAGGTGAAGGCTCTGATGCCGGGGCAATCTCAATGGCCGGCATGGGCGTGCTCATCGAAGACAGACAGTCCATTGCCGCCTTGCCACAGACAATTGAGACAATCGCACAATCGCACCGTGTCATCATGGTGTGTTCCACGACGGCACAGGCGCAGAGGCTCAGTGACCTCTTTGCACAGTCTTCAGTACCGGTTGCCATCATCAATCACGAGGCAATCGGCTCCTTTACCGGCAGCGTCCTTATCACGGTGGGACAACTGACCGAAGGGCTGTTTATAGACGGTCTAATGGTGTTAACCGAACGGGAGTTGTTTGGCGAGGTATCCAGGCACCGCTCTGCACGTAGAGGCTCACTTACGGATATCGTGCGCAGGCTGGATGACCTTGACGTTGGGGATTTCGTGGTGCATCAGGAGCACGGCATTGGTGTCTTTGAGGGGTTGAAGAAGGAGACGGTTGAGGGGTTTGTCTCCGACATGCTGATCCTGGGGTACGCCGATGATGCAAGGCTCTACATTCCGGCCCAGAACATCGGGGTCATAAAGAAGTACTACGCCCACGAGGGCGCTCTGCCCAAGCTCGATAAACTTGGCGGTAAAACCTGGCAAAAGGCCAGAAAGAAGGTCAAAGGTAAGGTACAGGAGCTTGCCGCCAAACTCATCAGGCACTACGCACAGCGCGGCATCGTGGAGGCCGAGGCTCTCTGCGCTGATGGCCCCGTACACGCCGAGTTTGACGACTTCTTCCCATACGAACCCACCTCCGATCAACTTACCGCTATCGCTGACATAAAGAGCGACTTGGAGTCAACCAGGCCAATGGACAGACTCCTCTGTGGAGATGTCGGATACGGCAAGACGGAGGTGGCCATGCGGGCTGCTTTTAAGGCGGTCTATGACGGCAAACAGGTCGCAATCCTGGTGCCAACCACCATCCTGTGCGAGCAGCACTACCTGAACTTCAAGGAGCGGTTCTCACCGTTTTCGGCCAACATTGACTTCATAAGTCGATTCAAAACCCCGTCCAAGATAAACGAGACCCTCAAGCGACTTGCCAAAGGCGAAATAGACGTCATCATAGGAACCCAGGGGCTATTGAGAAAGGACCTCAAGGTGCCGGCCCTGGGGCTTTTCATCATAGACGAGGAGCACCGTTTCGGTGTTGCGCAAAAGGAACGTATCAAGGAAATGAAGCATGGCACCCACTGCCTCAGTCTCAGCGCCACCCCCATACCGCGAACGTTGCAGATGGCGCTATCGGGCATATGGACGATGAGCACGCTTGCAACCCCGCCCGAGGACAGACAGGCAGTACGCACCATTATATGTCAGTTCAATCAGGGCGTGCTCAAGGAGGCCATTCAGAGGGAACTTGACAGGAAGGGGCAGGTGTTTTTTGTCCACAATCGGATTGCCGATATCGAAAAGATAGCCGCCCAGGTAAAGTCGCTCGTGCCCCAGGCATCCATTGCCGTTGCCCACGGACAGATGAACGAACACCAGTTGGAGGACATCATGGTGCGGTTTATCAAGCGTGGCATAGATATCCTGGTATCGACCTCCATAATCGGCTCAGGGATAGACATCCCATCGGCAAACACGATCATCATCAACCGTGCCGATATGATTGGCCTTGCGGACCTGCACCAGTTGCGTGGGCGCGTGGGCAGGAGCGATGTCCGTGCCTATGCGTACATGTTCATCCCCGGGGAGGACTTGATTACGGAGGATGCAAAGAAGCGTCTTAGCGCCATGCAGGAGTTGAGTTATCTGGGTGCGGGGCTGAAGCTGGCCCTCAAGGACATGGAGATACGCGGGGCAGGAAATCTGCTTGGCGCACAGCAATCGGGGCATATATACGAAGTGGGGTTTGACACCTACATGGACATGCTCCAGGAGGAGATCGCACAGTTGCGCGGGATGCCCATAGAGCAAGGGACAGAGCCGGTAATAGACCTCAAGGTCGAGGCCGTCATCCCCGATGAGTACGTTGAGGACGTCACGTTGAGGTTAAACTTCTACAGGCGCATAGCCCTGTCAAAGACCGACGATGAGCTGTTTGCACTCCAGGATGAGATGACCGACAGGTTTGGCAGGTTGCCTCAGAGGCTCATCAACCTCTTTGACATCATGCGGGTGAGGCTCCTGTGCAAGAGGACGAAGGTGCTCTCTGTGTTACCCCAGAACGGGTCAGTTTTTGTTGCTTTTGCCCTGGAGGACGTCCCTCCACCGGAGTGGCTGTCTGACGTTGAGACCAGGAGCAGCCATAAGATACGCTACAATCAGAAGGGCTTTGAGGTCGTCATGGGACACGCAGACCCGCCGGACGTACTGGAGGGGCTGATTACACTGCTGAAGTCCCTGGATGGCAGAGAAAAAGGCGAATGAATTTCAGATTGAACACTTACTAACATTGCATCCCACCTTTACCAGTTGTGATTGCCTAAAAACTGTAACACACTGATAAATAAAGGTAATATTTTCTTGCGTCGGATACTTACGTCTAAGAATATGGGATAAATAATTATGGATATCCTTGACATATCGTAATAATGTATCTTCTTTATATCTCATGGTAGCACAAGAAAGAAAGGGGTGGCTCCGCTTATTTGTCGCTCCAGGAGGGGTCAGCGCATAGGTGTTAAGTTAAGCATGATACCTCCAGTACCTCCAAGTCTTTTAGTGTTAATTTCTTAGGTTTAGGCGTATTTGACGGTTCATCAATCAACTGTAATGTTGTT
>NZ_JABXWD010000142.1 GCF_019173545.1 Candidatus Magnetobacterium casense
GTTTCATCTGAACTATGTGGGATATAAAGGCTCTTTGTTCAGAAGGAGTGGAGAAGAAGGGAAAGTTTCATCTGAACTATGTGGGATATAAAGTAAGGAAACAAACATCCGAGATTCTCTCGGCCGACTGTTTCATCTGAACTATGTGGGATATAAAGAAGACACTCAAGGGCGAGTGCTTTGAGTGCAACGAGTTTCATCTGAACTATGTGGGATATAAAGCCGTTCCCTGATACAGCACCACTGCACACCTGATCAGTTTCATCTGAACTATGTGGGATATAAAGAGGTGTGTGTATTGTTTAACTGTTTCCGGCTTGCTAGTTTCATCTGAACTATGTGGGATATAAAGGACCTAAAAACACCAAAAAACCGTTCACTGATCAAAGTTTCATCTGAACTATGTGGGATATAAAGTGATTTTAAAGGAAAATTTGTGTTTTTGGGGGTATTGTTTCATCTGAACTATGTGGGATATAAAGGGTGCCAATGCATTAGCGCTGTAAGCCCATCCCTCGTTTCATCTGAACTATGTGGGATATAAAGTTGTTATGTTTGCCTGCAACGCTGCGTTTGCATCTTGTTTCATCTGAACTATGTGGGATATAAAGGATACCGTCCCTGTTCGTGTATCCGTGCTGCCCTTGTTTCATCTGAACTATGTGGGATATAAAGGATGCGTGTACAACGCATACCGGATGGCATCCATTGCGTTTCATCTGAACTATGTGGGATATAAAGCATCAAGAGATGACCGCACGTCCGTTGAAATTGTCTGTTTCATCTGAACTATGTGGGATATAAAGGGTGTAGTTAGGAAATATCTTGCTGCGGTTTTCAGAGTTTCATCTGAACTATGTGGGATATAAAGGAGATACGGCGCCACTTTGTCTTCAAGAAAGCTCGTGTTTCATCTGAACTATGTGGGATATAAAGTGTTGAGGGCATCCAGGATGGCCTTGCCGAGGTTGTGTTTCATCTGAACTATGTGGGATATAAAGGTCATAATGGCCGATTTGCTAATCGGCAACACAAACGTTTCATCTGAACTATGTGGGATATAAAGTTGTCCGAGGGTGTAGACGTTGTAGAAGTTGATATCGTTTCATCTGAACTATGTGGGATATAAAGTAAGTATTTACGCATGATGAAGGTGGCATGGCACCAGTTTCATCTGAACTATGTGGGATATAAAGTGCCCAGTAAACAACAGCCCGCAACATCTCAGGCGTGTTTCATCTGAACTATGTGGGATATAAAGGACAACGCAAAAGGTGAACGAAAACGGAACTATAAGTTTCATCTGAACTATGTGGGATATAAAGATGTATAAAAAGGAGGGTTATGACAGAAGAGCATGGGTTTCATCTGAACTATGTGGGATATAAAGACATTCGTGTCATACATAAAAGGCAAGACCGGCAGGTTTCATCTGAACTATGTGGGATATAAAGAAGTAATGGACGGCGACATTGCAACTGTAATATATGTTTCATCTGAACTATGTGGGATATAAAGTAAGGTAAAGCAGAATATGATAATGAGCAAATTTGGGTTTCATCTGAACTATGTGGGATATAAAGTTGAGTTCAGGCATAGCATGGTTTGAAAGCAAAGAAGTTTCATCTGAACTATGTGGGATATAAAGAAAGTAGAAGTCGACCGAGAGAACTACTTTTGGGCAAGTTTCATCTGAACTATGTGGGATATAAAGGAACTCGCAGCTGCTACTAGAAAGGCAAGGAGTAAGGTTTCATCTGAACTATGTGGGATATAAAGGTATAACACCAAATAATTTCATTTACAAAGTTCTCTGTTTCATCTGAACTATGTGGGATATAAAGGTGCATTAACGCTGTAAGCGGAAAACAGGAGGTAACGCCATGACGTTTGAAGATGGGATATAAAGGTGCATTAACGCTGTAAGCCCATCCCTCCTGTATGGGTTTCATCTGAACTATGTGGGATATAAAGGAATTTTCCCACGTCAGACCAAGCGCAGAGCCATCAGTTTCATCTGAACTATGTGGGATATAAAGACATCTTCAGTCGTCAAATTGCTCAACTGTGGTAATGTTTCATCTGAACTATGTGGGATATAAAGTAACAATAGCCAACGGTGGTACTATATCAGAGAGCAGTTTCATCTGAACTATGTGGGATATAAAGGACAGAAATAAGCGTGTAGCCGAACTACTCGCCCTAGTTTCATCTGAACTATGTGGGATATAAAGCACGGATACTACGACTTTGTTGTCGAGCCTGCTTTGGTTTCATCTGAACTATGTGGGATATAAAGATATACCCTCGTCTCATTTATAGCCTTCAAGATGCAGTTTCATCTGAACTATGTGGGATATATAAGGACAACCTGATCGGTATCACCGCGCCAGGTACAGGAGTAAAAAGGCGGAACGTATTCAGTACGAGCTAAAAGGCGACCACGCCATCTCAGACATCGGTTATGCCATCTACATCGAAAGGCAACTGCAACAGGCAGAACAGAATATCCGGGAAGAGAAATCAAGGAGTCGGTTTGTGCCAGGGCTGATTGTAAGGATGCTGGATGAGAGCGTCAAAGATGAGCCAAGCATGGCAATTAAGGTTGGTATGCTCAGGGAAAAGAATGGCGACCTTCTTTACGTTGCAGGAGAATGTAAAAGTCTCATAGGGGAAAAGGATTTTCGAGCCTTTATCGGTTGTGAGTTCCAGCCAAAGGAAAACGACAAACATACCGAAGAAGGTAGCACTCCAATGTCTGCTCTTCCCCACCCCCTACGCCAACGCGGCATCGAGGATGCCGTAAGCCGCCCGCAGCGACGCCGAATCCGCCGGGATGTCAAAGACGGGTTTGCCGTGCAGGTCGAGGGAGAAGATGACGCCGTCATCGGGCACCATGCCGGCAACCACCAGGCCATCGGCCTCAGCGACCTCCTTTAAGGCGTTGCCCTCGGTGGACTTCACACGGTTGATGATCAAACGCCGGTTGCTGATGTCGAGGCCGAGTTCGTTTATTAACTCGTTTATGCGCTTTGCCGTCTTGATCCCCTTGACGGTGGGGTCGCTCACGATAAACATGGCGGTGACCTTGTGAGCGGTGCGTCGACTGAGGTGCTCCATCCCAGCCTCATTGTCGATGACCACGTAGGCGTAATCGTCGGCCAGCTTGTCCGTGTACTTGCGGATGATGTTGTTGGCCGCACAGTAGCATCCAGGCCCCTCCGGTCTGCCCATGACCAACAGGTCAAACCCTTTGGACTCCACGATGGAGGTCTGCACCTGGTAATCAAAAATCTCCTCGGTGCTCAATCCACCAGGACGCTGACCCGTGCGTATCGTGGCCAGGGCGTTTTCGCGTATCCCGCCAATTGTGGCGTGTACCGGCACACCAAGTGCCTCATTCAGACACGAGTTGCTGTCGGCATCCACGGCCAGGATCGCCTTGCCCGTCTTCTCCATCAGGTACCTTATTGTAAGCCCCGCAAGCGTTGTCTTACCCGTACCACCCTTACCCGAAAATGCTATTATCTGAGACATGAACAATTACCACCTACTTCCGAATATACAAAAAAAGGGAACGAAAGGGGCGGCTCCGCCCCCCTTTAAAACCCCCCGCAAGGGGACCAGTCCCCTTGACCCCATAATAATACTTACCCTAATGTTATAATAAACTCCTATAGTCTATCACGACTGACATGAAAAATACAAACTCTTAAGGAGAACTCAATGAACCCTATAGAACTATGGCAGCGATACAAGACGTACCTGTTTGACAACAGACAACTTGGCCTCACCCTTGACATCAGTAGGATGAACTTCAAGGACGACTTCTTTGACCGGATGAAGCCCCTCATCCAAAAGGCCTTCAGCGCCATGGATGCGCTGGAATCGGGCGTAATCGCAAATCCCGACGAGAACCGCATGGTCGGCCACTACTGGCTGCGTAACCCCGCCCTGGCCCCAACCCCGGAACTCAGGACGGAAATCGAGGAGACCCTGACGGCCATCAAGACCTTCGCAAAGGCTATCCACACCGGAAAGATTACCACACCATCCGGCAAACTCTTTACGAAGGTGCTTGTTGTGGGCATCGGAGGCTCGGCGCTTGGGCCGCAGTTTGCCGCAAACGCCCTGGGCAACCCCAACGACCCGATGACCCCCTACTTCTTCGACAACACAGACCCCGACGGCATGGACTACACCCTGGGACAGATTGGCTCACACTTGGCAGAGACCCTCACCGTGGTCATATCCAAGAGCGGCGGCACCGTGGAGACCCGCAACGGAATGCTTGAGGCAAAGGCGGCATATAAGGCACAGGGATTGGATTTCGCCAGGCACGCCGTGGCCGTTACTGGAAAGGACAGCGCCCTGGACAAGGTGGCTACAGCAGAAATGTGGCTACAGCGGTTTCCCATGTGGGACTGGGTAGGAGGACGCACGTCTGAGACCTCGGCAGTTGGACTGTTGCCGGCGGCACTGCAGGGGCTGGACATCGACGGTATACTTGCAGGAGCAAAGTTGTGCGATGAGGTCACACGCAGCAAAAACGTCATGGCCAACCCATCCGCAATCCTGGCGCTGATGTGGTACCACGCAACAAACGGAGGCGGCAGCAGCGACCAGGAGCGTCCTGGAGCGACAAAGAACCAGGAGCGTCCTGGAGCGACAAAAAACATGGTCATCCTGCCATACAAGGACCGCCTCCAGCTCTTTACAAAGTACCTCCAGCAGCTCATCATGGAGTCCCTGGGCAAGGAACTCGACAGCGACGGCAAACTCGTCAACCAGGGCATAACCGTCTACGGCAATAAGGGCACCACCGACCAGCACGCCTACATACAGCAACTGCGCGACGGCGTCAACAACTTTTTTGTCACCTTCGTCGAGGTCCTCAAAGACAGAAACGTCCCCTCCATGCAGGTTGAGACGGACTTCACCACGGGGGATTTCCTGAGCGCCTTCCTGCTTGGCACCCGCAGCTCACTCTACGGCAGTGGCAGGGAATCAATGACCATCACGATTGACAGGATAGACCCGTTTGCCTTTGGCGTCCTTGTTGCCCTGTACGAGCGAGCAGTGGGACTGTATGCGAGCCTCATCAACATCAACGCATACCATCAGCCGGGCGTTGAGGCCGGCAAGAAAGAGGCCAACAAGGTCGTCAAGCTCCAGCAGGCGATAATCTCCCTGCTCAGGAGCAATCCAACCGTCAGCTATACCGTCGAGGAGGTAGCCGGCGCCCTGAACGTTCCTGATGACGTGGAGGTCACCTTCAAGGTACTCATGCACCTGAGTGCCAATCCCGATCACAAGATAAAGCAACTGTTGCCGGAAAACACCCCCCTGGTGGCATCCAGATTCCAGGCATCAACGTAGAAAAAAGAAAGAAAGAAGGGAGGGCTTTGCCCCTTTTATGCCGGGGGTCGCCGACCCCTCCCTCAGACCCACCCACAAGGTGCGAGCCGCACTGGCATAAAAGGGACCAGTCCCCTTGACCCCATCAAAGAGCTGTGTATCTTGTCTTTAATCAAGTCGAAATCTGTTATAATAAACGCATGAGAAAAATTAAAATTACCGCCGAGTTAATACCGGCAGAGGAAGGTGGATATATAGTTTATTGTCCTGAACTGGACATTACAACAGAGGGAGATACTATAGACGAAGCAATTTACATGCTTAAAGATGCGGCACAGGGATACATTGAGGTAGTTGGCATTGACAATATTCCTTTCTTCTCTAGCTCGGTCATCAAAGAGGAACTGGAGTTAGTCATAAATGGGTAAAGCGCCTCCTCTAAGCGGCAAAGAGATTTGCAGGGTGCTTGAAAGAGAGGGGTTTAAATCAGTAAGACATACAGGCAGCCATAAAATATACCAAAAGCTCACAGAGGATGGCACAATCACCATTCCAGTGCCTATTCATTCCAATCGACCACTTAAAAAAGGAACTCTGTCAAATATACTCAAGATGGCCGGTATAACAAGTGAACACCTGTTATTCATAGTATCTTTGCTCTTTCAATAACATCCATGACCTTTTGGACGTATAATTTCTAATGAATGTACCCGAAACCCAAAACCTGAAATTGAAATGTTGAGCGATTTTTGATTATAATAATGACGATATCACAATTTTAGGGTATAGGAGGCAATACATGTTTTTAATGGACGTTCTGAGAAGGTGTGCTACAATTGCTTTGGTGTGTATGTTTTGTTCTATAGGTATCGGTCTGGCTGGTGCAGAGAAAGAAAATACTGGAGGTTCATCAGGCAGCGGGTTTATTATCCATAGCGACGGGTTCATCCTGACCAATCACCATGTGGTAAAAGGGGCTAAAGACATTTTGGTCGTCCTGGGCGATGCCAGAAAATATAAGGCTAAGGTCATTATGGCCGATGAGGATAAAGACATCGCCATGTTGAAGATAGGCGCCACGGGTCTGCCAAAGGTTCGATTAGGGGATTCCAACCAGATGGAGGTTACAGATTACGTTATGGTTTTAGGCTATCCCCTTGCCACCGAGTTGGGGACAGAGGTCTCTTTTTCTGACGGCAGGATAAATGCTAAGAGAGATAGTGAGCGGTTTCCAGTGTTGCAGATTGATGCTAATATAAACCCGGGCAACAGCGGT
Source organism: Candidatus Magnetobacterium casense (assembly GCF_019173545.1). Classification (GTDB taxonomy): domain Bacteria; phylum Nitrospirota; class Thermodesulfovibrionia; order Thermodesulfovibrionales; family Magnetobacteriaceae; genus Magnetobacterium; species Magnetobacterium cryptolimnobacter. The sequence continues at coordinate 6,635 of NZ_JABXWD010000142.1, forward strand.
GGTCCTGTTGTCAATGACCGTGGAGAGGTCATCGGGATTGCCGTAGCTAAACTCAACGCGGCAAAGATGCTGATAGAATCAGGCGTATTACCGGAGAGGATCAACTTTGCTATCCCCATATTTTCTGCGAATCAGTTCATCAGGGCTGCTTATCCATTGGGGGTGGAACGTATGCCAGGCAGGACAAAGATGGAGCAGCGTGACATCTTTAAGCAGGTAAAGAAGGCAACGGTCTTGATATTGACCGTTTCGGAGGACGAAGCCCCTGATTTCGTGTTGGTCAAGGGCGGATGCTACAAGATGGGCGACACGTTTGATGATGGGTTTGTTGATGAGAAGCCTGTGCATGAGGTGTGTGTGGATGATTTCTATATGGGCAAATATGAGGTAACACAGGGGCAATGGGAAAAGGTGATGGGGAGCAATCCTTCGTATTTTAAGAAAGGAGAGAGGTATCCGGTGGAGCTGGTAAGTTGGGATGATGTGCAGGTATATATATCGAAGTTAAACCAGCAGACTGGGCAGACTGGCAGGAAGTATCGGTTGCCGACTGAGGCTGAATGGGAGTACGCGTGCAGAGAAGGTGGGAAGAAGGTGAGGTTTGGAACCGGTACCGACAGGATAAACTCAGAGATTGCTAATTTTAATGCCACTGCTGACTATAAACAACCATATTCAGACGCGGGTGAGTATCGGGAACAGACAATGCCTGTGGGGAGTTTTAAGGCCAATGGCCTTGGGTTGCACGATATGTCCGGCAATGTATGGGAGTGGGTTGAGGACTGGTATGCTGGTGATGCGTATAGGCAACATGCTGAACGTAATCCTATATATACGAAAGCGGGATCTAATCGTGTGGTACGTGGCTGTAGTTGGTCCGGTTCCCCTCAGGGCGTGCGGTGTGCTTACCGTCGCAACTACACGCCAGGCAGCAGGGGCAACGCCCTGGGATTCCGCCTTGTCCTTTTCCAGTAACCTTTTGATAGGCATATGGAACAAAAGGTTGTCTACAGAGAGAACATGTTGGTATAATAAGACCAGGAGATAAAAAATGATATTTACCAGAATTACAGTGAATCCAGGACAGATGGCCGGAGTTCCATGCATACGTGGATTGCGCATACCTGTAGCATCTATCGTTGGCATGATTGCGGATAACATGACCGAAGACGAAATTCTCAATGCCTATCCAGATTTAGAGTACGAAGATATCCAGGAGGCATTGAGGTACACAGATGAGACTATAAGGGAGCGTGAAATACCGTTGGTCATGTCTTGATGCGATTTCTTATAGATAATGCACTATCGCCCCTGATTGCAGAAGGGCTAAACAGGTCAGGTCATAACGCACTACATGTACGCGATTGTGGGCTACATTGCGCAGATGATAGTACAATCCTTGCTAAAGCCGTTAATGATAAACGGATTATCGTTTCTGCAGATACCGACTTTGGCACTCTGCTTGCGCTTAGAGGGCATAGGATACCGTCCGTTATTTTGTTTAGACGAAGCACTCAACGCCACCCGGATATGCAATTGAGGCTTTTGCTTTCTAACCTATCTGCCATTGAGAATTCCTTAGAAGAAGGAAGCATTGTTGTTTTTGAACAAGCCCGTATTAGAATTCGTTATTTGCCAATAAGCGATGAATTTTCTGTACAGAGACAATAACAATGCAGAGTTGCCATAATCATAATATAAAGAGGCCGGAAAGGTCGTCAAGCTCCAGCAGGCGATAATATCTCTGCTAAGGAGCAATCCAACCGTCAGCTACACCGTCGAGGAGGTCGCCAACACCCTGAACGTCCCTGATGACGTGGAGACCACCTTCAAGGTACTCATGCACCTGAGCGCCAATCCCGATCACAAGATAAAGCAACTGTTGCCAGCAAACACCCCCCTGGTGGCATCCAGGTTCCAGGTCGCAACGTAGAAATAAATAAGGGGGGCGGCAACCGCCCCTCTCCTTTTTTTCCACTCAAACAGGGGATACCAGATTGGTATCCTCTTTATATTTCATGGTAACTACGCTTTTATGCATCATGGATTCCTGGTCAAGCCAGGAATGACACACTTGGAAAACGCCTGTAACTGTCATTCCTGCG
>NZ_JABXWD010000143.1 GCF_019173545.1 Candidatus Magnetobacterium casense
GGGGCCAGACAATTTCTCAGCTTGCCATTTTCTTCGAAGGGAGGTTATCATTGGACATTGATGTTAAGTGCTAAAATCGGGCCTGACACAGTTTAGTTAACAGACCCGGCTTTTTTACCCTTATGTTAAAGTTGTTCTATAAGCAATAACAGGCAGGCATAATTAACTATGGCTATTCAGTTCGATTCTATATCTTAAACCTCCTTATCCGATGGAGCTGCTCGACCACAATCTACCGGGCCTCTACCCATGTCTCCGAATATGAACTGTATCAGTGTCAATGCCGAGATGGCCGCCGTCTCCGCCCTTAATATCCTGCTTCCCAGCGTTACGATTGTTACGCCGGAGGCTTCCGCCTGCTTAACCTCTTCAGGCGTAAAACCCCCTTCTGGGCCGGTTATAACGTAGATATTGTCTTCTTCTCGCTCGGACTCCAGTGGGTATTTTAATCCCTTTCCTCCGCCTTCGTAAAACATCATGGCAGCAGCACCAGTACTGTGTATGGATTGCGTCAACGCGTGGAAATTCGCGGTCTCCAATATTTCAGGCACGACGACCCTCATCGACTGCCTGGCAGCCTCAATGGCTATTTTTCTCCATCTATCGATTTTCCTCGTGTAATCGAGCTGTGTACGACTCGTTACCATTGGAATTATCTCCTTAACCCCAAGTTCTACGGCTTTCTGGACAACTATATCCATCTTTGAGCCCTTTAACAGTCCCTGACAAAGAGTTATCGACACAGGGGATTCAGTATTAGGCGGTGTTTGCGGTGTTAGGGACAACTGCACGGCGTTCTTTGCACAGGAGGTTATGATACCCTTGAAAAATCGGCCTTTTTCGTCAAAGATGGATAGCTCGCCGCCAGTCTTATATCTCAGGACCGAGAGGATATATCTCGATGTTTCACCAGTGATAACAGCCGCTGCGTCATGGATAGCACTGGAGTGGAGAAAGACGTTGGGCATCGATTAATAAAACCGTGCCCTCAGCCTGTGAACATCTCTTTCAGTTTTTCCCTGAAAGTCTTTTGTACCTCATCGCCGCCTATGCTGGCATACTCGTCAAGGAGTTCGCGCTGGCGTGGAGTGATCTTCTTCGGGACATCTATATAGACCTTTACGATTTGGTCGCCGCGAGTACCGCCACCCACGCGCTGTATCCCCTCTCCTCTTAGTTTAAACATCTCGCCGGACTGTGTAGATTGCGGGATCTTCAACTTCGTTACGCCCTTAAGTGTGGGCACCTCGATCTCGCCGCCCAAGACGGCCGTTGGATAGCTGATTGGGATTTCGCAATATATGTCCCTCTCGTGCCGCTTGAAAAAAGGATGCTCTGTGACATTGATAAAAATGTACAGGTCTCCGGGTGGGGCACCGCGCTCTCCGGCCTCTCCCTCTGATGTCATTTTCAGACGAGTATTGGTATCCACACCTGCCGGTATCTTTATCGAAAGATTTCGCATTTTTTTCACCTTGCCGCTGCCGCCGCAATCACCGCATGGGTCGGTAATAACGACTCCAGCACCGCCGCATTTACCACAGGAACGGCTCACCGTAAAAAAACCCTGCTGAAAGCGCATTTGCCCGCTTCCATGGCATTGCTGGCATGTCTGAGGTGCCCTGCCGCTGGCTGAACCGCTGCCGCCGCATTTGTCGCAACTTTCCATTCGTGGTATAGATATCTTCTTATCCACCCCGAAGGCCGCATCCATAAGCGTGATTTCCAGATCATACCGCATGTCGGCACCTCGCCTTGAGCGCTGCCTTCTTTGTCCACCCCCGCCGAAAATGTCCCCCAAGAAATCGTCAAATATATCGGTAAACGCCCCAAAACCAAAATCGGCCGCGCCCCCACCTATCCCTTCAGTAGTACCGAATCTGTCATAATGGGCACGTTTTTTGGCATCGCTCAGGCACGAGTATGCCTCGTTTATCTCTTTAAACCTCTCCTCGGCCTCTTTATTGCCAGAGTTGCGGTCAGGATGATATTTTAAGGCCATCTTCCGGTAGGCCTTTTTTAGCTCATCGGGGGTAGCGCTTCTGTCAACTTCTAATATGCTGTAGTAATCTTTCATCTATTTCTTGTGTTTGTCAACATCTTCGAATTCTGCCTCTACCACTTCCTCTTCAGGACCTCCTGCCTTTTGACCGCCTTCGCTGGCACCTTTCTGTCCCTGTCCGGAAGCATCTTTTGCCGTTGCATCCTTATATATATGTTCGGCAAATTTGTGTGAGATCGTCGTAAGGGCCTCAATTGCCTTTTTTAGCTCTTCAGGGTCGCTGGCCGTGTCCTTTATATCCCTGAGCCGTTTAACGGCCTCTTCCGCCTCTGTTTTTTCAGCCGGCTGAATCTTGTCGCCATATTCTTTCAGAGACTTCTCCACTGAATAAACCAGTGTATCTGCCTCGTTTCTAACGGTTGCTAGTTCTTTTTTCCTCTTGTCCTCTTCGGCATGCGCCTCAGCGTCTTTTACCATCTTTTTAATCTCGTCGTCAGTTAACCCGCTTGAGGCGGTTATCTTTATCGATTGTTCTTTGCCCGTTCCCAGGTCTTTTGCCGAGACATGAAGTATACCGTTTGCATCTATGTCGAATGTTACCTCCACCTGAGGAATCCCGCGCGGGGCTGGCGGGATGCCAAGCAGTTCAAAATTCCCAAGCAGTTTATTATCCCCGGCCATCTCTCTCTCGCCCTGAAATACCTTTATAGTAACAGCCGGCTGATTGTCCGTCGCAGTCGAAAATATCTGGCTCTTTTTCGTCGGTATTGTCGTGTTCCTCTCGATTAGCTTCGTAAATACACCGCCTAAGGTCTCAATCCCTAAGGACAGCGGCGTTACGTCAAGCAGGAGTACTTCCTTAACGTCTCCTTTAAGTACTGCGGCCTGAATTGCCGCCCCTACAGCGACTACCTCGTCGGGGTTCACCGTTCTATTGGGTTCCTTGTTGAAGAAACCCTGTACGGTCTGAATAACCTTGGGCATTCTTGTTGAGCCGCCCACAAGGAGTACCTCGTTTATCTCGGACGTGGATAAGCCGGCATCCTTCAGGGCCTGCCTGCACGGCTCTATGGAGTGCCTGATCAGGTCATCGACGAGCTGTTCGCACTTCGACCTTGACAGTTTGAGCAGCAAGTGTTTAGGTCCAGAGGCGTCCGCTGTAACAAACGGCAGATTAATCTCGGTCTCCGTAGCGCTTGAAAGCTCCACTTTTGCCCTTTCTGCCGCCTCTTTAAGACGTTGAAGGGCCATCTTATCTCTCTTTAAGTCTATGCCCTGCTCTTTTTTGAATTCATCTACCAGCCAGTCCATTATGCGTATGTCAAAGTCATCGCCGCCCAGATATGTGTCGCCGTTTGTCGATTTAACCTCGATTACGCCCTCGCCTATTTCAAGTATTGATATATCAAACGTACCGCCGCCCAAGTCATAGACCGATATTTTCTCTTCCTTTTTCTTGTCTATCCCATAGGCAAGTGAGGCCGCCGTTGGTTCGTTTATTATCCTCAGGACGTTTAGACCTGCAATCTTGCCAGCCTCTTTTGTGGCCTGGCGCTGATTGTCATCAAAATACGCAGGGACGGTTATCACGGCGTCCGTTACCGTCTCACCAAGGAAGTCCTCCGCCGCCTGTTTTAGCTTTTGCAGGATCATTGCCGATATCTGCGGCGGGGCATAGCGCTTCCCCCTGATTTCCACATGGGCATCGCCGTTTGGGGCCTCCACTATCTTATAAGGGAGCCTTCTTTTGGCGTCCGTAACCTCGGGAGAGCCGTACTTCCTGCCCATCAGGCGTTTTACAGAGAATATCGTGTTTTCGGAATTCGTTATCGCCTGCCTTTTTGCTATCTGTCCGACCAGCCTCTCGTCCTTATCCGTAAACGCGACCACGGACGGCGTCGTTCTGTTGCCTTCCTGGTTTGGTATTACCACAGGCTCTCCTGCCTGCACTACCGCCACACACGAGTTTGTAGTCCCGAGATCTATTCCTATTGCCCTAGCCATTACCTTCCTCCTTATGGTTTATATCATTATGCTCAGTCTTGGATTCGACATGTTCTGTGCTGCCCGATGCCTTCTTCGAGACCGACACCAGGGCCGCTCTTATTAACCGGTCCTTAAAAATGTATCCCTTTCTGAATTCCTCGACGACTGTTTTATCGTCAAGGTCGCTGCGCTCTACCTCAGCCATCGCGTGGTGATAGGCAGGGTTAAAGGGTTTACCTTTTGCCTCTATCTCAGCAAGCCCGTTTGAGACGAGTATTTTTTTGAGTTCCTTGAGCGTCATGTCAACACCCTGGGCTAAACCATCAGCCGCCCCAGGCGCAACGTGAGAGAGTGCCGCCTCAAGGTTATCTATCACGGAGAGCAGGCTTGAGACCAGAGACTCGGTCCCGTATTTGTAAATCTCCTCTTTTTCCTTTAGCACCCTTTTGCGGTAGTTATCAAACTCTGCATACATGCGTTTATACTTGTCCTGCAATTCTTCGTTTTCGAGCCTGAGTTTCTCCATCTGATCAAACTGAATATCCACCTCTACGCCATTTTCACCGGCAGATGAAGGAGGCACAGTGGACTCCACTACGTTGTCCCCCACGGTCAAGTCAATCTTTCTCTCTTCCAATTTATATAGACCTCCTATATGTGTTCAAGTTGCCTGGAGAGAAAAGCTGCAGACGTACTTACAATAGATATGGCGTTTGCGTAGTCCATTCTCTGCGGCCCTATCAGGCCCAATACACCAAATGGCCTGCCCTTTTCGTAAAAAGTCGAGGCCACAAGGCTTAATGCCTTTTCATCCAGCAACGGGTCATCACCGACAAACACCTGCACCCCTTCGCTTTGCAATATCTTATCAAGAAGATTTATTATCATGTTTTTGTCGTCTATCGCCTTGGATAGCTCTTTTATTTTTTTTATGTCGTCAAAATCAGGCAGATTTATCAATTCGCTCACGCCGGAGATGAATATGTCGGCATTTATCGAGGAAAACACCTTATTGCATAAACTATTCGCCTTTTCTTTCAGTGTTTCACATTTTTCCTGTTCTTCGGCCATATTTTCTAACAAACTCTTTTTAATGTCCCGAAGTGTTGACCCTGCAAATTCATCGTTTAAGTACCGGCTTATCTCGTTCATGTCTTTTTGTGTCAGTCTGCTGGATGACTCCACTATCATATGCCGCACAATCCCGTATTGTGTCAGCAGGATTGCCACAATCATATTTTCTTTGTATGTATAGAATTCTATTTTTCGTAAAATGCTGCTTTCTGCTGTCCTTGAGAGGACAACTCCCATGTAGTGGGAACAGTCAGACATCAGCCTTGAAATGGCACTGAGGAAGTCATCGAAACTCGCCCTGGAGTCCGTTGACTTGTCATAAAGCATCGAAAGGAGATTGCTGTTCTCAGACATGCCGCAATCCAGCAGCGACTCAACGAAAAACCTATAGGCACGACCCGTTGGAACACGCCCCGCAGAGGCATAGGGTTGGCTCAGAAAACCCAGCTCCTCAAGATCGCTCATCGTGTTTCTTATCGTTGCCGATGATATACCAAAGCCGTATCTCTTGCTAATATATCTTGAACCTACCGGGGCCGCTATCCCTATGTAGCTCTCAATCACCGCAAATAGTATCTTTCTTGTTCTTGCATCCACTATATCGTCTCTCAATCTGTTTTACTCAGCACTATAATTTAACAATTCCTAATCTCTTGTTTCAAGTAATAGTTTCAAGAGTCATCAGGGGAGGCCGGCAGCCCCCCCTTAAAGACTTTTCAACTAGTACATATCTCCCATGCCGCCCATCCCTGGGTGTCCGCCGCCACCCATTGGCATCTTCTCTTCCTTTTCAGGCAGATCGCATATCATCACCGATGTCGTAAGCATTAACGATGCCACCGAGGCCGCGTTCTGAAGCGCACATCTGGTAACCTTCGTCGGGTCGATTATGCCCTCTTGCATCATGTCGCAGAACTTCTCGTTCTGGGCGTCAAAGCCATAGTTCTGGTCACTTGAGTCCTTCACCTTCTCTATTATTATAGCACTTTCAAGGCCGGCATTGTGGATAATCTGCCTGATTGGCTCCTCGAGGGCCTTTTTTATGATATTAGCGCCGATTTTCTCGTCGCCTGTTAGTTTCAGCTCGTCAACCGATGAGATACACCGCAGAAGGGCAACTCCGCCGCCTGGTATTATGCCCTCTTCGACCGCCGCTCGGGTGGCATGCAGGGCGTCTTCCACGCGGGCCTTCTTCTCCTTCATCTCAGTCTCCGTGGCCGCACCAACGTTTATTACGGCAACTCCGCCTACGATTTTTGCAAGCCTCTCCTGGAGTTTTTCCCTGTCGTAGTCCGATGTGGTATCCTCAATCTGAGACTTAATCTGCTTTACCCTGCCCTTGATGGCGTCTTGCTTGCCTTCGCCTTCCACTATCGTCGTGTTGTCCTTGTCTATCGTTATCTTTTTGGCACGTCCGAGGTCGGTCATCTTTACGTTTTCGAGCTTCATGCCGAGGTCGTCCGATATTACCGTGCCGCCAGTTAGGATAGCTATATCTTCGAGCATGGCCTTACGCCTTTCACCAAAGCCAGGGGCCTTTACGCCGCATACCTGAAGTGTTCCGCGCAGCTTGTTCACCACCATCGTGGCAAGGGCCTCTCCCTCGATGTCCTCAGACAGAATGAGCAGCGGCCTGCCCATCTTCGCTATCTGCTCCAACAGTGGAATCAGGTCCTTCATCGAGGATATCTTCTTGTCATAGAGAAGTATATGGGCGTTTTCCAGTACGCACTCCATCCTCTCAGAGTCGGTAACAAAATACGGAGATATGTAACCCCTGTCAAACTGCATTCCTTCAACCACCTCAAGGGCTGTTGCCATGCTCTTGGCCTCTTCTACAGTGATTACGCCGTCTTTGCCAACCTTGTCCATCGCCTCGGCTATAAGGTCTCCAACCGAAGGGTCATTGTTTGCCGAAATAGTCCCGACTTGTGCAATTTCTTTCTTGTCCTGGACTTTCTTCGTCATGGACTTTAGTTTATCAATAACAGTAACTACGGCCTTTTCCATTCCACGCTTTAAGTCCATCGCATGGGCGCCCGCTACGACATTCTTTACGCCCTCTTTATATATGGCGTGGGCCAGTACTGTGGCCGTAGTCGTACCGTCACCGGCAGTGTCGGAGGTCTTTGAGGCAACCTCCTTTAACAGCTGCGCCCCCATGTTCTGGTACGGGTCCTTAAGCTCTATCTCCTTGGCCACCGTTACACCGTCTTTGGTTATCGTCGGAGAACCATATTTCTTGTCAAGTATTGCGTTTCTGCCCTTTGGGCCAAGTGTGGCCTTTACAGCATTGGTAAGTATGGTTATCCCCTCAAGGATCTCCCTCCTTGCCGCTTCGTCAAAAAGTAACTGTTTTGCTCCCATTTACACCCTCCTATGCGATTATTCCTAAGACGTCTTCTTCCTTGATTATTAGATAATCGACACTGTCGATCTGAACCTTCGAGCCGGAATACTTATCGAAAAATATCTCGTCCCCAACCTTCAGCTCCTTCACCTCCGAGCCGACTGCCTCAACCTTGCCGCGCTGCGGCTTTTCCTTTGCTGTGTCCGGTACATATATACCGCCGGCCGTTCTCTCCAGCTCTTCCTTGTAGCTGACAAACACACGCTCTTTCAATGGTTTAAACTTCATAGAGTCACGCTCCCTTCTTTGTTATTAGCACTCACAAAGAGTGATTGCTAATAATATAACATACTTTTCTCACTATTGCAAGTTTTTTTTCCTTTGACCGCGATTAACAGCTCTTTGGGAATCCAGCGCTCTGTGGCTCACCGTGGTATCATTCGCCTGCGGCCCCCCCCGAACAGAGATATCTCCTCAGTTGCCAGCGATAGTCAACCGAAATAATATAGCGCGGCTACTTCAATCTTGGAATAGAGCTGCTACTGCCGGCACTATAACTGACGCCGTCCATTTTAAAGCCCGAGACGGCTGCGTTGAGTTCGCCAGCTATGTCTGTGAAACTGCTGACTTCTTGCAGCACGTCCTCGGACATGCGAAGTATGTCCCTGGCGATGTTTGATGTCTTATCGATATTTGATGCGACGTCCTCAGAGGCTGCCGATTGCTCGTCTACGGACGTCGCTATCTGGGTGATTTGGTCTACCACGCCCTTGACAGACTCTACCATTTGATCGAGTATCTCGCCAACTTCTTTTATCGAACTAGTGGCATCGGTTACCTTTTCCGAGGCCTCTGACATGGACTTGGTGGTCTTATCGGAGTCCTGTTTGACAGAGGCAATTTTATGCGAAATCTCATCCGTTGCCTTAATTGTCCTCTCGGCCAGTTTTCTCACCTCGTCGGCAACGACGGCAAAACCTCGGCCTTGTTCCCCTGCCCTTGCGGCCTCGATTGCGGCATTGAGGGCCAGGAGGTTCGTTTGGTCGGCGATGTCTTTTATTACTATTAATATATCGCTGATTTCAAAGACGCTGTTATTAAGGCTTCCCACCATCGCGGAGAGTTCTATTGCCGACTGATATACGTTATCGATAATTCCTACTGCCATATCCGCGGCCTCCTTGCCTCTGGATGCAGTTTTCATGGTGGACATACTTGTTTCTGAGGCCACGGAGGCATTTCTTGCTATGTC
>NZ_JABXWD010000144.1 GCF_019173545.1 Candidatus Magnetobacterium casense
GGGGACTGGTCCCCTTGCAGGGGGTTCTGAAGGGGGGCGGAGCCGCCCCTTTCTTTCTTGTATGCAAGCAATTTTGATACCCGAAAAAACTCGAATCCGATCAGTATATAATTTGACAATGTCATATTACAAACTCTGCATATAAAGATGTCTGAACTACGATTTAACGGATTAAGGGATTATCAGGATTTGTATTAAAGAAGACCTCATGTCTTTATCCTGTAAATCCTTTAATCTGTGTAATCCTGGTTCAGACAATCCCTGATGTTTACTTGAATGTGACATTGTCAATATAACAGTAATCTGACATTTCTATTTTGCTGTGACAATGCTGAACTATTACCTTGACCTTTTGTGGTAAGATGCACTAAAATGAGATCATGTTAAGATTTGGAGGTTTGTCAGATGCCCATATATGAGTTTGAGTGTACCACGTGCAAGAGGACTCAGGAGATACTACAAAAGGTCAATGATACCCCTGTCAGCGTTTGCCCGGAGTGTGGCGGACAGATGAGAAAGCTGATTTCGGCGACCTCATTCGTATTAAAGGGCGAGGGTTGGTATGTGACGGATTATCCCTCAAAGGATAGAAAGAACGCGGTAGAGTCGGAGAAATCGGAGGGCAAACCCGCCCAAGCAACCGATAAATCTGCAACCGATAAAACCACAGGCGAGTCAAAACCTGCTCCGGAGTCCAAACCTGTCAGTCAACCACAGGGCGCCGCGGTTGACAAATAAAGATATAGGTGCTATATTAACCGCAATATCGGTGGAGAGATTATGGCAGACTTAAAGCACATCATAGACAGTATTGAGAGCAAAAAGGAAGACTATAAGAGGTATGACTTTTCAGATGCCCAGGCAGTGGCCTTAAAGACGTTCTTTGACCTGGCTCAGGAGTTTGACGAATCTGAAGACATATACCTCTTGTGTGTAGCCATACCGAAGGTCTTTCTCGACCTCGAGGCCAGGTTATACCTCATAGACCAGAGGGCTATAGAGTTTGTCATGGTCTCATGTACCGACATGCCGGGGGGGATATTTGATGACAGCCTGCCCGAGTACATACAGGCTCAACCCAAACCATACAGGGTAAACGGTCGCCTCGTAATGACCATCCGTGGAAAGAAACTGCTCAGTGAGCAGTTGCCACAGACGCATATAGACAACTGCATAGGTTTTCTGGAGGTCTATCCCGATACGAGTATTACCGAACACGATATTTTTTTCCTTGAAAAGTACGCAAACCGTATCGGATACAATATTCACAACAGATTCCTGCTCAACAAGAACATAGAACACCTGAGATTTATCCAATCGCTGGTGGCCGACATCGAGCATAACATCATCGTCCCCAACATGATCTTCAAGCTATTCCTAAGGAGACTCAAAGGCAAAATAGCCAAAAACAGGGAGATCGAAAAAAACCTGATCACATACACCACTGATGAGGCCTGTGACAGCATCTGCATAGAACACTTGCTCGACGAGATGGTCGATGTCAATCACGGCCTCACGGAAGAATTCTCAAACATAGAGCGACACTATCAAAACACGTCGCTGTTTCTGGAGACGCTCCTGCGCAAGAGCCACTTCGACAAGGGGCATCTCACGCTGCGAACCAAGCCCTGTAACATGAAAAAGGACGTTATACTGCCACAGTTGGAGCAGTTTGCACAGCGATTTAAGGAGGCCGGATTTAAAGTAGAGGGTATGCAGTGCGAATCCGGTGCTGCAGACATCATAACGCTCATAGACGTGGGCCTGATTGCGCAGGTCTATGCCAACCTGTTCTCCAACGCCCTTAAGTACGGACAGGAAGTGACCAACCAAAAGGGGGAACCTATAAAGCTCGTCAGATACTGCAGGGACCTCAAGAAGGACTACTTTGGCACGGGCAAGGATGGCGTAAAGTACTCAGTCCTTAGTTCCGGGCCACACATAAAGCCTGAAGAGAGGGACAAGATATTTGAAGAGGGCTATCGTGGTACCAACTCCTCAACCAGACCGGGGACAGGACACGGCCTGACCTTCATTAAAAACGCCGTTGAGATACACGGTGGGATTTTCGGTTATGAGCCGCACCCGCTGGGCAATAACTTCTACTTTGTCCTGCCCAGGTAGCCTGATTTAACTTGCAATGCCGGATAACACCTCGCTCATAGACAGGGTAAACCACATCTACAAGCGCATATCCTACGCTGCCATGCGTGCAGACCGTAGCCCCGATGAGGTCAAACTCATAGCCGTCAGCAAGCATATCCCGATGGAGGCCATTGTGCAGGCCATAGACGTTGGGCTGAGGCACTTTGGTGAGAGCTACATCCAGGAGGCGGTCAAAAAGATTGAGGCCGCTAGCGACAACCAATCCGCAACACGCCTGTCGTGGCACCTCATCGGTCACCTGCAACGAAACAAGGTCAAGTTGGCCGTGGGGCTTTTTGACGTAATTCATTGTCTGGACTCCCTGGCCCTCGCAAGAGAGATAGACCTGCACGCTGAAAGACTCGGCAAGGTACAAGGCGTCCTCATACAGGTCAAACTGGCCGATGAGCACACCAAAAGCGGCATCGATCTAGCCCTGTTACCGGCTCTGGTTGAGGACATCGCCACACTGAAGCATGTGCGTCTGGAGGGGCTGATGACCATCCCCCCTTACCTTGACAACCCGCAGGAGGTCAGACCGTACTTCAGGCAGTTGTACCAGCTCAGAGAGGCCGTTTATGGCATGGGCTACAAGGACCTCGAACTGTCAATGGGCATGTCCAGCGACTACGAAGTCGCCATCGAGGAGGGCGCTACGCTGGTCAGGATCGGCACCGCCATCTTCGGCCAGAGGTGAGGCAATGTCTGTCATAAACGCCACACTCATAAACGAAAACCGCGTTATCGGAACGTTTAAGGAGCTAATAGAGATACCGTCGCCGTCGTTTCAGGAGCAGGAGATCGGCAGACGGCTTGTTGAAATGCTGCAGAGGCTCTCATTTGAAGTAGAGATACTTGACTATGAACATTCCTTTAACATATTGGCACGCAAGCGGGGCAGTATATCGGGCGCCGCTTCGTTGTTGTTAAGTGCGCACATGGACACGGTGCAGTCCACCCCGGTGGCGTTGAGCTACAGACATCAGGACGGTCTCATTGCCTCTACGGGGGAAACCATCATCGGGGCCGATGACAAGAGCGGTATAGCCGAAATCATAGAGGCCCTCACCGTCCTTGAGGAGACCGCCCATCCCCACGGAGACATCGAGGTGCTCTTTACTTCGGCAGAGGAGCGAGGACTGTACGGTGCCAGGAATGTTGACTACGGTAAGATACGCAGTCGCTATGCCCTGGTCTTAGACAGCAGCGGGGAGGTTGGACGGATTGTCCTTGCCGCCCCCACACACGTGACATATCGCATGACGATCACCGGAAGGGCAGCACATGCAGGCATAGAGCCGGAGAAGGGTACCAACTCAATCATCGTCGCCGCCAGGATAATATCCGCCATTGCCGATGGCCGGCTCAACGCCGACACCACTGCCAATGTCGGCATCATACACGGGGGCAGCGCTACAAACATCGTTCCCGTTGAGACGGTCGTTGATGGCGAGTTCAGGAGCCTTACCCCCGCAACCCTGGAGAAACTCATGGCAACTGCCTTTAATACTGCAAAAGACATCGCCCGAAAAAATCAGGTTAAACTGGCAATCCAACATGAGCGTGTCTACGAAGGCTATAGATTTGAACCGGCAGACCCTTTCGTCCAGCTCATAAGTGGCGCCATTGAGCGTTGTCGCTTAGAGTCGGCCTGCGTCAGCTCAGGGGGAGGCTCTGATGCAAATATATTCAACCAGCATGGCATAATGGCCATACCACTATCCACCGGTATGCAAAAACCCCACACCGTAGAAGAATACATATACACCAACGACCTGCTCAGGGGCAGCCTCCTCGTCCTTGAGATTATAGCGTCATTGGCTCAAAAAAGATAGACTTACACGGAAACCCCATTTTTCGCTGTCAGTGCCTCTGCTATCTTTTTCCCTAACCCCACTGCTGCCGAGGTGGCATCCAATTGGTACTCGAACTTGTTTATGCCAACAGAATCGACGGTGGCCTCGGAGCCATAGAGCATCTTGACGGCTGACATTTTACATTCGTCGCCGTGCCCGCAGATGACGCAGGGGACGTTTCCCTGCACCCTGACCGATCCCAGAAAGTTCATCCCCTCCTCCATCATATAAAAACGTATGGCGTTTTCCCCCATGTGGAAGGCCGGTGGGAGCATGTCGGCATTTTCCGGGACGCAGCATGTGATTACGGCACCCCCTGGTTTGCCGGCCATGTAGCCGTGTTTGTGTCTAAGCGGATAGAGACGTTCGATGAATGCCTTGGTGCGGGCATCGAGTGTCGAGTATGGCGTAAAGCCGCCAATAACAAGCGCATCAGCCTGTTTCACCTTCTCCGTAAGCCCGCGTGCATCGTCATTGACAACACAGATGTTTGTCTCTACACAGCCAAGACAGGCCCTGCATGGGGCGTAGGTGTAATCGATGAGGTTGATGAGTTCGGTCTCAACTCCAGTAGCCGCAAGGACTGCCTTAATAGCTCGTTGGGTGTTACCATTTTTGATCGGTGAGCCGGATACTCCAAGCACTTTCATTTTAGCCTCCTGTATGCAATATTTAAATTAACACTATCACCTTTTATACGATACCACATCCGGAGGTACAATTGTCAATCGATGGGATTAGCGGGAAAGTACTTAACAAGCACAAAAAGCCCTATAGCAATTCCAGGGCTATCGCATTTGAACGTAAGAAAAAAAAGGGACGGTTTACGGCAGGGGTACCTCACCCCCTCCGCTCTCCTCCGCTCCCTTTCTGAACCCCCTGCATGGGGACCAGTCCCCCACTGAGCCGGGGGAACTTAGCCGGGGGCGGCTCGCTCTAGCCCCTTTGATGCCGGGGGGCGCTGACCCCTTGACCCCATTATTTTTTTCTTCCGGGCAGACCATGTGATGACAGCGGACGTTTTCGTAGATCGGCTTCCTGCCTATTACGTACCTCCGTCTAAGGTCTGTTGTGCTGTCCTTGTTCTTTATTTCTATAAAATATCCCATATTTTCACCCTTCTTTATTGACTTGCTTGTACACTCTCTTTTTCAGTCCTTCCCGTTAGAGCATAAACGATTGTGGGTTTACTCTTTCCTTTTACGCTCACCTCACCTATTTGATCTATCTTATAGGAACCTCTTAGCTTTTGGTATGTAGAATCACTAATTATGATATTGGCATTGTAGGTCTTTGTAAGCCCTTCAAGTCTTGAAGCGAGGTTCACGCCATCGCCAATAACGGTATAGTTCAGTCTGTGTGCAGAACCCATATTGCCGGCCACTACGATATCCGTGTTTATACCAATACCTATATTGACAGTCGGAATATTATTTTTATGGAAATCTTCATTTAATACAACCAAGGCCTCGCTCATATCTAATGCGGCACGAAGGGCGCTGTCAACATCATCGGGATGACCTATGGGGGCACCAAACAGCGCCATAATCGCATCTCCTATATATTTGTCTATAACCCCTCCATGTCTTTCAATTATTTCACTCATCACCGTTAAATATTTGTTAAGCATATTTAAAATCATAGCAGGAGGGTGTTTTTCGCTCAGGGTGGTAAAATTTCTTATATCAGAAAACAATATCGTAACCTCTTTTTCCTCACCGCCAAGTTCTACTTTTTTGCTTAGAAGCTCCTTTGCTACGGCAGGAGATACCACCTTACCAAGCAAATCATGAACTAAGTCCCTCTCCTGTAACCCCCTTGCCATGTTGTTAAAGGCATTGGACAACTCTCCAAACTCGTCTTTTTGTTGTACCTCTATATGTGCGTTGTAGTCTCCATTTTCTATCTGTCTGACTCCGTAAACAAGTGTACTGACAGGTTTTGTCACAAAGCGGGATATCCTTATGGAAACAACAAAGGAAACCAGCAGACCTATTAAAGATATTACGACAAGTCGTATGTACAATCGATAATAAGGCTCTAGCTCATCATCCATTGACCTCTGCAACAAGACATACAGTGCAGTATTCCCCTTTTTTTCCAGAGGTGATATAAGCGATATATATTCATCCTGGCTAAGTTTGATGGACTGGCTACCCCCTTTCATTAGGTTGGTAGCTTTTAATTTCCCTGTCAAGAGTTTTTTGAGTTCTCCAGAGAGGGTGCTGGCCACTATCTTTAATCTTCCCTCTGAGTTCATCTCAAGTACAGAAATCTGGGCAAATATAAGATTTCTGATATCTTTTAAGGTTCTGTCATTGAGCATAAATCCCAACACAAGCCAGGCAATGGGGTCGGGGGCAAGGATTGGGATGGTCTCAGCTTGATAATACCATCCGTCTCTGATTGTAACTGAAGACATTTCGCCTTTGTCTTCGGCGTTTTCGATTAAATCCCGATTCATAAACTGCTTGCCGCTGAGATCAGGCTGTATCGTATCTGCTATTACGTTGTACTCTAAAGAAACAAGGGTAACGAAATCAGCACTAATGCGTTGTCTGAGGTTTTCAATAATCGAGACGAGAGTTTTGTTGTCAACGCTGAAAATAGACTGTTTAAAGGCATAATCCATTGACAAGAGTTTTGCATTTTCTGAACGCTGCCTTATGCGATTATCCATAACTGTATTGAACACTCTATGCTCCATCATCAAATTTTCTGAGATTATGGAGCGAGTACTTGCCATACCCACAACACTGATGGAGCCAAACATCAGCAATTGGATTATCCCTACCAGAGTAACTAAGTAAAATAACAGACGGTACTGAAAGCTACCGAAGGAAAAACTTAAGGATATACCCCACCCCCAATAGAACCTGGGGCACGTCTGACACTCAATGCTTTCTTTACCTCTATTGTAAAATCAATCTTTGTATCGTCCCCCCTATTTATAGTGACAGGTTCTTTTACAGTGGATGAGGATTTTTTCATATAAGGATGCCAAATCTCTACCTTATACTGACCTTGCGGGATATTTTTGATAGTTGCCTTTCCCTTTGTATCCGTTTTTGCAAACAATGGGGTTTCAACAACGTAAACATATGCCTTCATCCAGTCGTGGATGTTGCAGCCTAATGCAACGACACCAGGTTTGTCAAAGGTTACGGGATTAACACGCCCCTTTCCTGGAGGATACAAGGGGATTTCAAACTTTTTTGCCTCTGAAAATGAATACACATGATGACGTATCTTGTCGCTGTTAGGAAAGAACAACGTAGTGCCTACCATCACAGGTGTTACAAAGTCAATGAAGGTCTTATCGATTTGATCTATTTCTGAGGTAAGGTTTTTATCAGGTTTTTTCAGCTCACCGGAGAGAGGGGTTGCAGTTATCACGGCATGTTCGACCAACGTACCCTCCATGTCTTTGACTTCTGATATAAGGTCTCCACAGTAGCCACTGCCGGTCGACAACAAATAAAACAGGCCTATTACATATATTGCAAATATTTTCATAACCTAAAAGCTGTACTTGATGTTGGTAAAAATAAGGTTGTCATAATAGTGTAGATCAGAGGTATAACCATCTGCACGGGTATAGTTGACATTTACAGAGGAGTGCTCGCTTAAGGCGTAGCTTAAGCCAAAAGCAAACTCGTTAACAAGGGCATTAAACTTATAGGTACACAAGCGTCTTTTAAAAGTTTTATCCCATATTATAGCCTTCGTAAAACTCTTAAAGCTATCAAAATCGCTTGGATCATTTGTAGAACTGATACCACCATAATATACAGAGTTGCCCACAGATGCCAATAATCGTTCGGTAAGCAGGTAGTTTAAGACGATAGCCCCCTTGCTTCCCGTCTGGTCAAAGGGATTACCCATAAACCCCTCTACGCCAGGCTTACTGTCTCTACCGTTACGATATATAAAGCTATACGACAACATCATATCAAACCTATCGGAGAATCGTTTTCCAAGGGTAATCCCTCCATTATACATCCAACTATTTCTCACAGTCTCATTGACGGATAAATAACCGGCAAAACTATGGAGCCTTAACCATGGGATGTCCTGCCCCACACCAAATTTATGGGTCAATGACACATCGACACCTGAAGAGACGCTGTTTAAAGCATCATAGCGTTTATATACCTTAGCCTTCACGTCAGCGGCAATGCGCAACCTTGTGAAATCACCTAACTGATAATATCTCCCAAAAACCACGGATGGAGAGGCGATTAAATCGCTTAACCTGCCATCTTTATCTACAGCAAAATTTATATTATCCTCAAATCCTGCGTCTAAAGTGGTGTTAAGCACCCAATCCACCCATTCGGCATTTGCCGTCTGACAAAACACTATCGCAACAAGAAGAAAGACCCATAGATGCTTAAGCATACCAGTTCTTTGACCTATATATCTTAATAATAATCATAATGTTTAATTCTATCATATCTATTTACTTGCTGTCAAGTTTTTTTGCTCTGTACGCTGTAAGGGTGCATAAGAAACTCATGGGTGTCTTGGGGAAAGAAAGGGGCGGCTTGTGGCCGGGGTGCCCCACCCCCTCCGCTTCTTTGTCGCTCCAGGAGGGGGCAGCGCCCCCCGGCTCAATGCGCTCCTGGCCCCCTTCAGAACCCCCCGCAAGGGGAG
>NZ_JABXWD010000145.1 GCF_019173545.1 Candidatus Magnetobacterium casense
GTTGCCGTTATGGGTTGATCCTCCACGACGAGGACGACCACCCAGGCACCTACAAAACCAAACAATGGCGGTGGCTGCATGACCACGGTTGTTTGGGGTGCTACCAATATTATTACACATAAACCACTTTTTTTCAATACTTTATACATCGTCCACGCTTGTTTGGAGTGCTACCTTATCTTTCATCATGGTGGCCAACTCATAGCCATCCATCTGTGGCATCATGACATCCACAATTGCCAGGGCAATGTCGTGTTCAATGAGTATCCCTAGTGCCTCTTCTCCTGAGAGTGCCTTGCAGATGTTGAGATCAAGTCCTGTGAGTATTGTCTCAAGAGCTACAATATTGGCTGGAAAATCATCTACAACAAGAATGTTTTGCATGCTTATTATAACCATCATGGTTACTAATAATCATTATTTATTGTAACATAACTCATGTTACGCAAAAGCATATTATTAAGTATGGTAAAATATCTGTGCAGTTATCATAGCTTTCTATTATAGCATAAAGGGAGTATTTTTTTATGGACATTAAAATGTTGGATATTTACTCAGATTATATTATAGCGCGTTTCGATTGTGTGCAATATAGCACGTTTCGATTGGATTAAATACAAGATAATGGCATTTTACGGGGTCAAGGGGACTTCTTCGTGCCAGGGGCGGCTCGCCCCTCCCCTTGCGGGGGGTTCTGAAGGGGGGCGGAGGGGGTGGGGCACCCCTGCCACAAACCGCCCCTTTCTTTCTTGTGCTACCATGAGATATAAAGAAGATACAAGGAAATTTATGAGACACCATCGCAATCCCCCTCCCTTACGCCCTGGACAGTGGTACCGACAGTTGTAAAACCTCTGGGGTTTATGTTACAGTGAAATCTGAAATGATTGAGGGAAATCTGTATAACGACACAGAGGTCAGGAGGATAAATCTCTTGAAATCCGTAAGGATAAAGGCGATAGAGGGGTTACTCAACAGATGTACCTACAGAGAATTTGAGCCCGGTGAGGTGATAATAGCCGCCGGACAGATCAACTACCTGATCTACATGATTCTCAGTGGGAGTGTCAGGGTGCATGTAGACCATCTTGAAGACGAACCCCTTGTGGTCTACGAACGTGGAGAGATCGTTGGAGAGATATCGGTGATCGACCAGAGGCCGACAACGGCTTCGGTGGTTGCCAATACGCATTGCCGTATGCTGGTGATGGATGAGGAGATACTGCTGTCGTTAGTCTCGGTATCCCATGCGGCATGTCGCAACCTGCTCAACATCCTGGCCCAGCGCCTGCGTTATGGAACATCGGTAATCTCAAAGAGCAATTTCCTCAAGCGACAGTTTGAGTACTACGCAAACATCGATATCCTTACTGGATTGTATAATCGTCGCTGGTTAAGTGACAGGTTCAGTGAGGTTGTCAATAAGTGCATTGACAGTGGACGTCCGTTGGTTGTGATCATGGCCGATATCGACAACTTCAAGGCATACAATGACACACATGGTCACATTGCCGGAGACCGTGCCCTGTATACGGTTGCGGTGGCTCTGCTGGGACAGCTTCGCAAGACGGATTTTGCCGTGCGCTACGGCGGGGAGGAGTTTCTCATCATTCTGCCGGCAACGGGTATAAAAGAGGGCTGCCTGATTGCCGAAAGGTTAGGAAATGCGGTCAAACAGACACCTATAGTCCTGCACGACGCAAGACAACTGCCTCCTTTGACGGTATCCATCGGGGTGGCAGAGCTGCAGAGCGGACAAACCCCCGATGAACTCATCGACAGTGCAGACAAGGCCATGTATCGGGCCAAAAACAGTGGACGAGACAGTGTCTGCACATAGTGATGCGGATATTTTTTTCGTGGCACTTGACTTAATCACCCGACAAGTATTTTAATAACAGTATGGGTATAAACAGACATATAAAAAGAGGCCTCTCAGGAGGCATCCTGCTCGTTGTCGTGGGTTTGATGTTTGCGGGGCTGTTGTCGTGTTCGAAGAAGAACATAAAGCCACCCTATATCGACGAAAAAGATGCCTATGAACGTGCCATCAAGATGATTGAAGACAAGGAGTACACCGATGGCCGGGAGTTGCTGACGGAGGTGATCAACAGGGACAGGACAAAGACCTATGCCCCGCTTGCGCAGCTTAAGCTTGCGGAGTCCTACGTCAAAGATGACGAGTCTGACCTTGCAATAGAGGAGTACCGGAAGTTTCTGAACTCCTATCCGGACAACAGATATGCCGCCAATGCACAGTACCAGATAGCCGCCCTTGCGTTTAGCCAGATAGAGGGTGCCGACAGGGGTTACAAGGCCGCTGAAAGCGCCATCAGGGAGTTCAAAAAGCTTGCCGATCTCTATCCCAGAAACCCGTACAGGGATGTCATAGAGTTAAGACTGCAAAAGTGCAGAAACGTTCTTGCAGAACACGAGTTTTACGTGGGCAAGTTTTACTTCAGAAAGGCCTCATTTAAGGCAGCCCTTGGACGTTTTAACGTTATCCTTGAGCAGTACAATGACTTTACGGACATTGGTGAGGTCTACTACCACATGGCGATGTCGTACAAGGGGCTTAAGGACAAGGACAAGGCCCGAGAGTATTTTCAGAAGACCCTGGAGATAGTCAAAGAGGATAAGTTGCGCCAAAAAGCTCAAAAAGAGTTTAATTCCCTGTAGAGCTGCCCCCTGCACTAACTGGTAGCACTCCATTTAAGCGTGGTCACATTGCTCAAGCATAGTAACAATGCCATATTATGAAGAGAGAAAAGTGGCTTAAATCCTGGCAACCACGGTTGATTTTGGTGCTACCTTTATACGTGGTTTCCACGATAACTGGACATTTCTATTTTGCTGTGACACCAAGATCGCCAAAACTTGAATTTGTCAGCAGAAATATGTTAAAATCATGTCATGATAGTTCTAAAACGTGACAGGAGTGTGTTTGCATGAGTAACAGAAAGGAAATAGACGAATATCTCGAAAGATTATGGTACATGCAGGAGGAAGCCAAAAACTCCTTCAACGACCTGGTGGAGCTTATTGAGGGCGACTATAGCCCCGAACTTGTCAACGAACTGGTCAGCGATGGGCTTGTCGATGTCGTACAGCAGACAAACAGCATCTGTCTGACCAAGAAGGGGTATGACTATGCCCGCCAGATAGTGCGGGCGCACAGGTTGGCAGAGAGGCTGTTGTATGACGTGATGGGACGCAACATTGAGGAGGGGGCATGTGAGTTTGAACACATCGTTACCCTTGAGTTGGTGGACAGCATTTGCATTCTGTTGGGGCATCCCAGGGAGTGTCCTCACGGCTTACCGATCCCCGAGGGGGAGTGTTGCAAGGAGTCCATCAAGACGGTAAAGAGTCAGATACTGCACCTGGATGAGATGGCGATTGGTCAGAGTGCGCGCGTTGCATACATCAACAGCAGCAGCGATGTACATTTACACAGACTCAACACCCTGCAGATCAGGCCCGGCTCAGTCGTGAAGCTACATCAAAAGTACCCCTCATACGTGATCGACTGCGAGGGGGCGGCCATCGCAATGGACGATGAAATTGCACATAGCATCTGCGTCTGGACAAAGGATAAAAAACACGACGAGGTCAAGAAAAAAACCCAAAAAAAAGGCAAATTCTTTGGACTCAGCATGAAGTTTAAAAAGAAAGACAAGTAAGCAGCATGGCGTTCTGTACGGGCAATTATAGCAGCGCCGGAAAGCCGCAGGAAGATCATCAAAGCAGCCAGGGATACTAACACACACGCAACCCTGTATCTGCAAAGGCCATACGAGTTGACGCAGTTGCCGTTGGAGCTATTGCACGACGGTAGCTTCGTCTTGCCCGACCACAATATACACATAATCCGGCTGATTGATGAGCGTGGGCAAGTCAGCTCTTACAGCCCCTCTCTTCCCTCCACTTGTAGGCCTAATGCTGCCAGCACCATCAGGGCGTCGTTCCAGGTTACCCACTTCTGGGAGGAGTTGCGCAACAGATAGGAGGGATGAAAGGTTGGCATTACCTTGATACCGTTGTAGTTATGAAAGCGTCCGCGCATATCGCTTATCCTCTTGTCGGTTTTAAGGAGGGTGCGGGTTGAAACGCTTCCCAATGTCATGATGACTTCCGGAGCTATGGCGGTTATCTGTTTTTCAACAAAGCCGATACATGCCCTGACCTCGTCCTCTTCCGGGTCTCTGTTGCCGGGGGGGCGACACTTGACTATGTTGGCAATATAGACGGACTGACGCGTAAAGCCCATCTTTTCTATCAGACTCGTAAGCAGCTTCCCTGCCCTGCCCACAAACGGTCGTCCCTGTTCATCCTCATCGGCGCCGGGACCCTCTCCGACAAACAACAGCCGGGCCGTAGGGGAACCCTCACCAAAGACGATGTTCTTCCTCCCTGTGTGCAGCTTGCAGCGCGTACACTGGCCAAGCTCATCCCTGACGGCCTGC
Organism: Candidatus Magnetobacterium casense; assembly: GCF_019173545.1. Taxonomy (GTDB): domain Bacteria; phylum Nitrospirota; class Thermodesulfovibrionia; order Thermodesulfovibrionales; family Magnetobacteriaceae; genus Magnetobacterium; species Magnetobacterium cryptolimnobacter. Next base: position 4,467 of record NZ_JABXWD010000145.1, read on the forward strand.
AGGGGGGCAACATCCTCCAGGGGGGCAACGTCCAGCCTCAAGGGCGGCAGGACGTCAAAATCAAGGTGCTTGTAGACCTTGAGCAGCTCTATCATAGCAACATAAGTGTCTTGTCTGGATGACATGTTTTTATCGTTCTCCCAAATTTAGTTTTTAGCGCAAGACCCGGAAATAATCCCGCCGTATCGGTAACAACAGGCACGTTACCAGGACAAAACAAACTTGTGCGTCTCAGCGGACGGCTCCAGCGACCATGGGTCACGGCAATGGATGTTATACGCAACCTAGTCCTAAAGTAAAGCAATAAATGTATCTAAAGTTAATCCGGCTTGTCTGATAATGGCTCGCAATGTACCCTTGTCTAATGTTTTATGGTCTGGTACTACCAATTGAGCAAATGGCTCGTCTCTTGTAAGCACGATATGACTACTCCTTTGCCGTCTTATCACAAACCCTTCTTTTTCAAGAGCCTTGACACATTGCTTACCTGAAACAGAAGGAAGCTTGTTCATACGGTAAGCACTTCAAGCTGATCCTCCGGGATACTCCTTTCGTCATCTATTAATACTTCAATATATAGGGCTATTGCCTCCTTGATGTTTTCAATGGCATCCTGCCTTGTCCGTCCCTGGCTAATGCACCCTGGCAGGCTTGGACATTCAACAACCCAATAGCCGTCTTCACCAGGATAGATAATTACCTTGCGCATGTCCTATTTTAACATAAATCTAAAAGTCTTTCCTAAAAGATAAAAAATCTGAAGGGGGGCGGAGCCGCCCCTGTCTTTCTTGTATGCGGGCAATTTTGATACCCTAAAAAACTCGAATCCGATCAGTATAACTGCATGACACGGTTGATTGTGGTGTACTCAAACGATGCCGCTTCTGAGCATATCGTGTATGTGTATGACACCTTTTACGAGGCCGTTTTGATTGGGCACCACCAACGATGTGATACTCTGCGCCTCCATCACCGCCAGGGCCTTTGCGGTCAACTCATCTTCATAGATTGAGCGCGGGGAAGGTGTCATAATGGCGGCGGTGTCCATATCGTAGAGTTCCTTGCCCCACCTCTGCAACCCCCTTCTGAGGTCGCCATCCGTGACGATACCAGCGAGCCGTTTATCGGCATCCAGCACCACGGCAACCCCCAGGCGCTTGGAGGATATTTCGATGACCGTTGGTTTTATTGTCGTTCAACGAATAGTTGAGTCAGTTCATAGCTTGTTATAAAAGGCGACTGACCTCGTTCAATTCCTTTACCACGGACACACAATAAATCGCCTCTTCCTAAGAGGGCTTCAGCGCCTCCTTCGTTTATTACTATCTGTGAGTATAGTGCTTTTGTAACCCTGAGACATATCTTAAGTGGCAGGTTTGCCTTTATTAAGCCGGTGACAATCTCCTTGACGGGATGTTGTGTGGTCAAGACAAGATGTAGTCCAGCAGCACGGCCTTTTTGTGCCAGCCTTGTTATCAGGGATTCAAATAATTTTTTCTTGTCCTTGGTCAATGTCATTATAATGTCGCCAAATTCATCTATTATGATTATATAGAACGGGATATCCTCTTTTCCAGCCTTAAGGCGAGCGTTCAGACAATCAAAGCCCTCTGAGGCAAATTGGTTAAGTCGTGCCTCCATCTCCTCAACTGCCTTTTCAAGACACACGATAGTTGAACTGCCATAGTCATCTTCATTTTCCGGTTGATATTGGCACTTGGCGGATTCAAATTCTTTTGCGGCAAATGTTACTTTTTTGGGATCAATTATAATGAGTTTCAGGTTGTGGGGTTTGTTTTTGGCGATTAATGATGCAACCATAGATTTGAGAAACTCGCTCTTTCCGCTGCCGGAAGTCCCGGCCACAAGGGCATGACACATGTTTGGATTGGCAAAGTCGGCAATAATGACATTGTTGTCAATCCCGATGCCTACAGGGAAGGAGACGGGGCTTTTATCTGCTTTGTATTCCGGTGTATTTACAATGTCTCTCCAGGATACCGTGTCGGGCGTTTCCTTTAGTATATCTATTGCTACAAAACCACCTTCTGGGCTGATCAGAGGCGCATTGCTTAGGCCAAAACGTACTTTCAGGTCATCGGCAAGCCCTGCCAGCTTTACAATCTTTAAACCGTCAGCTGGTCTCAACTTATAACGCACCAACTGTGGCGCCTCCACTTTACCAATGACCTCAACGGATAACTTAAATTGTTCGTAGAAGCTCTTGATATCATCGGATAGGTCTATGGTCCCCCCGGCCAATTCACGAAGGACGGGGGCTATTATTTCAGTGAATATGCCGTTAAGCTCATCAGCGGTAAAGGAGACTTTATCGAGTTTGGGCAGATAATATTCGATTGTTCCGTGAAACTTCAGGGCGGGGTTGGTCATGGCCAGGAGCCTTGCATATATGGCAATCTGGAGCATATCGTGTTTCATGTTGTCGCCCCTTGAGAGTTTATAGTCTACAATCTCGCGTTGGTATTGGGGATTGGTTCTTACGGCATCTATTTTTCCTGAGACAAAGACGGCATTATCACCAAAGGAAAAATGCACATCTTTTACCGAGGCCTCTTTTGCCAAAAACACATCTTGCCATGATTTAAAGCCCTCAGTCCTTTTTCGCAACTCTGCAAGATGTTCACAGAACACCGTCAGACACCGGCTGAGGTGATATGCGGATTCTACTTGTCCCTGGTCAATGATTTCATTTATTTTTTTCGCCGCAAATCGTTCATACATCTCACCCCATAATCTGTCGCCGTCGTTTAGTGCGGCGGCAGCCTTCCTGCTTTTCGCCTCAGTAAGCCAGTCCACAAAGTCCGCTGCCATCTTGTGAAAGGCGGTTCCCTGAACGGGAAATGGGCCGCCCCCTCTGGTGCAATCAGTAGAGGGATTGTTGCCCCTCAACCATTCATTGCGCCACTTGGTATCGAGGCAGGCACATTTTAACTGACTGACATTTATAGTCTTTACTGCCATAAGAGCACCGTCATTGTTGGCCCCTTAGTAATTCTTATTTGTGGGATTTGTTCACATGCAGACAAACACATTGCACTGGTAACAGGTTTGGTAACATCCGTTAGCTTTAGCATTGACAGTTGTTGAACAAGGTCATCTACGCTCTGCATTTTCTTGAGGCTCATAAGTTCACGGATTGCCTTGATTAAATTGGCACTTGGAGTCGTATTAGCAGGTGGTTGAGGAGGAGGTTGTAGTGTAGTAATCTCAATAAAAGGCGCTGGTTTCATTATTTCTTCCCAGAAGAAGGCAAGTTCTCCAAAGATGAACCTTAGAACTTCATCAGGTGGAAATGGAACATCCCCTGCGTAAGAGTCATTGTAAAGGATGTGAGCTGCATACAGTTTCGCTATTTTTTCGATATCTTCCAGTTCGATTATATGCAGGTATTTTTCTTTAGCCGCATTAATTTCTTTACCTATAACCTTCCAGGTTGGCTGTGGTATGTTAGGTAAATCTGGCGTTACTCGAAACATCACGACCTTTGTGTCCTTATAATGTGTGCTCTTATCATGAACAAAAAGACGATTGGCCTCACGTGCAATTCCTTGCCATGTTTTGTGATGTGAACGTGCTTCAAAGCCGAAATAAAACTGTCTCCCACTTAAGCTCCAATGTAAGGTTTGAGCATTATGTTCTGTGATCTTGAGATCTGTAAGACCGCTTGCAGCTTTTTCAACTAACCAGTAAAAAGTATCTGGCAAAAAGACAATGGACTTTTGCTTCTCTGTTTCAACATAGTTATTATACAGTTCTTTCATAGATTGTTTGGGTGGTGGTGGTAAGTCTCCTATCTCTATCCAACGCCTGCTACACTCTATCAAAATCTTTCTTACGCCTATTTCACTCTTATATTCAAACAAACTTCTTAAAAAACTGCCATTGTTACTAAAAACTGCCTTTTTATTTGTACATCCTGCTTCTTTTAATCTTTTATCGATAAGCTCTTCTGCTTGTTTTTCTATCATCCCTTGTAGAGTTATGGGTGGATCGCTCAATCGCTCAAGATTAGAATCATCCATTTTATCTTTTACCGTGAAAATCTTATTGAGTTAAGACACAAAACTCCCCCTCACCGTCCATGACAGTTTTTTTTGCGATGATTCTATGTCTTATTCCTTACATATCCAAATT
>NZ_JABXWD010000146.1 GCF_019173545.1 Candidatus Magnetobacterium casense
GGAAGGGCCAAAAGAACCGTGGGATATGACGAGAGAGGAATATGCTGAATCATTGGGATACGATTCAAGAAATTTACCGATAAAGCCCATTCCCATGGCAGATGCACGCTCTTTTCCGATTACTCGTGATGTGGATATACCTCTTGAAAAGCATATCAGACAGGCTTTGAGGGAAGGCAAACTTACTCCCGAACGTGCAGAAGAACTAGGTCATTTTGACGCATATCCCGAACTGAGAGATGTTAAGCCGGAAGTGACTGCCAAATGGAGCACGCAACCGGGACTTGATGAGGGCAAAATTGCGAGTGAAGCGGCGGATGTGGCGTTAAAAGAACCTCCTTCCAAAATGGATAGTGCAGCAGCGCAAGCGGAACTCGACGAACTCATGCCGGAAATAGAAGCCATGAAACAGGCAGACCTCTTATCGGAAGACGATCTTGCAAGACTGGAAGAAGCAGAACTGTATGCGAAACAGGAAAAGCAGAACCAGGACATTATCCAGGCGGCATTTGAATGCCTGACCAGAAAGGATGGATCGTAATGAAAGGGGCAGCAGTCGGAACAGTCGTTTTCATGGCGATAATGGTCTTCTGGATGGAACTCCTCTGCTATTCCCGCTTGGCTGAAACGAAATATAACAGCGATTGGTGGGCCTTTATAGGAATTGTTTATATCATATCCGGGATCTTTATCGGCTGGCTGGTCTTCTGGGCCATAGTGTTTTGGATGGAGAAAAAGTAAATGGCAAAGCCTAAAAAGAAGCTCATATGCTTTGACGATATCAGACTCATGCTGAAAGATGAGACGATCTCCGATAAGCAGATAAACAATCTAATCAAGGAAATACGCAAGCGCGAAAAGATACGCAAGGCAGAAGGCACACTCCAATCGACTGAGGAAATACTCAAGGATATTACCGGAAAGATGGTCGAGGACTCAAAGATTGCTGCCATTATCGAAAAGAGAAATAAGGCAAAAAATCTGACGATAGATAAGCAACTTGATACCAGCGAAACCAGACATCGAGATCCAGCCGATGCGGCACAGTCCAAAACAGTAGGCACCTACATGAGCAGAGGATCTGTAGACCAGCTCTATAAGAGCTATCAGGCCGATTATCTGGTAGGCTTGGTACATGATTTGAGGGATGCTGAAACGGGCCTGCTCGAAATTGCGAGAAAGGGAGTGATAGACGAAGATATTGCCATGGAACGTGGCGAACTGATGAAGGAAGATGGGAAGCCCGGAATCACTCAGAACCGAGAAGCATTGGCAATAGCCGAGATCATACACAAATGGCAGGAGAAACTCAGACGAGATTTGAACAATAGAGGTGCCTGGATAACGGAATTGGAAGACTTCATAGCCTCTACCTCTCATGATCCCGATAAGCTGAAGCCTTCTCTCATGGAACGGTATAAAGCCAAGCGAGGGGGATATGATCCCTGGGATGCCAAATACCAGCAGTGGAAGTCAGATATTTTTGCTTCAAGATTGAATCAGTCCAAAGTGTTCGAGGATGTTGCCTCGGAAGATATTGAGGCATTCATGAGAGGAAGCTTCGACGCCCTTGTATCGGGACTTCATAAAAATGCCGGTAAAGGGGCCGATTCGACCTCTAAAATCTCGGGCTTTAAGGGACCAGCTAATCTGGCACGCAAACTGAGTGAAGCTCGAAAATTCCATTGGGAAGACGGTAAGGGTTGGTGGGAATACCATAAAAAATACGGGAGGGGCACTCTTCTTGATACGGTTATGTCCGGGCTCGATAGTGGGGCCAGAAATGTTGCTCTCATGCAGGTGTTTGGTACGAACCCGGAAGATGGCTATATCCGGTGGATTGAAAGGATGATGGAGAAGTATCGGACGAGTGCAGAGCCTGGGGCAATGGATAAGTTTAATAGCCTCAAATCTCAATCCAAAAAGCTGCAAAACTTCTGGAAGGAAGTAAGTGGTGAGACTCAGATGGCCCATAATGCGGGCTGGGCTAAATTCTCTTCCGGGCTCAGATTATCTCAGAACTTAGCCAAACTTGGCGGGCTCCTGCTCTCTCAGCCTAACGATATCGCAACCATCGCGGTCGAGCTTTCAAGGAATGGGATACATCCCCTTGAAGGCTACTATACCGCCATGACGAACCTATTCAAAGGCCGCACTGCGGGTGAGATAAGATTGCTTGCAGACCTGATAGGTGTTGGTGCAGACGGCATTGTAGGAGATTTAGCAGGCCGGATCTCGGCGCTTGATAATGTGCCGTCTGCAATGCGTAAGATTCAGCGTGCATTCTTCAAGGCAACTGGAGGTGAATGGTGGACTGATTCACACAAAACGGGTGTTGGTCTCATACTTTCGCATAACCTGGGCCGCAATAAGATGAAAGCTTTTGCCGAGCTCGATCCAGACCTCCAGACCACTTTGCGTATTTACGATATAGATTCCGGTAAGTGGGACATAATCCGAAGGTATAGCACGGAAGTGGAAGGCAAGGAGTTTATCTCGCCCGACCTCATGCAGAATATAACGGATGATGAGGTTCGAGCCTATATGATTTCTCAGGGCATAGACAAGTCCAAGATCCGAGGTATCCAGGACTTCAAGCGCAGGCTCGAAGTGGATCTTCGCTCTTATTTTGTGGATAGAACAGACCATGCGGTTCTAACACCAGGAGCAAGGGAACTTGCCGCCATTCGACTTGGCACAAGACCTGGAACTCTCGAAGGTGAAGCATTACGCTTTTTCGGACAGTTCAAGGCTTTCCCTTATACCATGATCCATAAGATGCTTGGTGGTGAAATATACAGGGGTGGAGCAAGAAACCTCCGGGAAGCCTTCTTGAGCAGTAAGTACAGGGGTGATTTGCTCGGGCTTTCGCATCTGCTGGTTGCAACTACAGTGCTTGGTTACATTTCCATGAGTATGAAGGATCTTGCCAAGGGCAAAATGCCGAGAGACCCAACTGATTGGAAGACCTTTATCGCTGCATTCACTCAAGGTAATGGTGCAGGAATCTATGGAGATTTCGCTTTTGGCGAGTTTAACAGATTCGGGAGATCGGCACTATCTAGCCTGGCGGGTCCGACAATAGGGCAATTGGATGATGTTTTGGAACTGTGGACACGATGGAAAAAAGGGGAGGATTTGGGTGCCCAAGGCTTTCGTATGGCTCTAAATAATGCTCCTTTCATAAATCTTTTCTATACCCGCTGGGCCTTGAATTATCTCTTTCTCTACAATATCCAGGAGCATATGAACCCCGGCTATCTAAGACGCATGGAACGGCGTGTTGAAAGGGAAAACGCCCAAACATACATATTCCCGCCCAGCAAATATTCTGCCGGGCGCTAAAGGAGGGCAACTGCAATGTCCGTGGATACCAGCAAAAGTTATGAAGCTCTGTTTACAGGAACGGGTATTACCGGGCCGTTTGAGTTTACATTCCCAGCATGGGATGATGCAGATGTAGAGGTAATCCGGGGCGATGCAAACGGAGTTGAAACGGTTCTGATTCTCGATGTGGATTACGAGATGAGTCTTGCTGCCGGCGTTGGCGGAGAGGTGAATCTTGTGGTTGCTCTGCCGACAGATGAGTATCTCATGATCCGATCTATCCGGGACTACACGCAGGATCAGGAATATACCGAGACTGAGAAAATCACAGCACAGAGCTTGAACGATGCCCTCGATAAGCTTGCAATACATATCCAGCAGGTGAAGGAAATTACCGAACGCACGCCACATTTTAGACGGACCTGCGACCCGGATATTCGGGATCTTGTCTGGTCCGATCCATACCCCAATTACCTGATTGGTTGGGATTCAGCCGGGACCGCTATCCAGAACTACCCCACAACATCCCTGAGCGTGCCGGTATTCGACTGGATTGGGAATTATACCGACCTGGCGGACATGGTTGCAACTATTGGAGCAGGTTCAAAGACCGTGGTAATAGACACGGCGCAAGCACCTTCTGCCAATGTGACCATCCCAAATAACATACACCTTTTTTTCGTTCAGGGTGGGGCTATCAACCCAGCCGTTGGGACGACTACCACGATTAACAATATGTGGGCACCTCCTGGGGCTCAGGTATTCGGGGGCCTCGGTACGATAGCTTTTGCCTCGACCACGACGATGAAGGAAGCCCATACGAATTGGTGGGGCACAACGGCGGCGGCAATTAACCTGGCTATTGTGGCCTGTGCTGCGAGAAACATTCCCCTTTACCTGCCTCAAGGGGTTATCACTACCGATGCAACGATAGACTTTAAGACGGGGATGATACTGCGTGGTGCCGGTGGTCAATATGTAGATGCCACACAAGGAACCATCATTACACCTACGGTGGCTGTAACCACGGCCGTTCGAGCCTTGCTGTGCTACAATGTAGAATTTGATAATATCCACATAAACATGGCAAATATGGCGGCAAACGCTATTGGTTATGCTCACATGGGATCTTGGTTCGTTACGGGTAGCAGATGTTCCGTTACGAATTATCCGACTGATGGTATTGGCTTCCTCATGCGAGCTACAGGAACAGGCGAAAGCGGAACACTGCGCGGCAATTTCTGGAATAGATACACAGATTGGGATCTCGATGGTGATCCAGTTGCCAAAGCGGGGACGGCCTTCAAAATTGATCGGGAAGCATCGAGCACCCAGACGACAACCTCAACCATATTTATGAACTTCCGAAACGATAACGCTACCATTGGGTATAACCTGGAAAGAACTGGCTCTGGGATCATTTTCATAGACTGTGGTGCAGAGGCCATGACCGGAGCTGGGATCTATCTTGGCACCAACTCCCAAGCTATTAAATGGGATGGTGGCGAAATAGCATCATGTAAGGGTTGGGGCGTCGATATGACCGGAACGACCTGGAATAGAGCCATATTCCGGGGCACTACCTTCAACGCCAACCGTTTCAGCATAACCGATACGGGGGTGAACTGGACATGGACAAACCATGCCGGCAATGTTTTCAAGCTCGACCAGGCACTGACTGTGCCTGCGCCTCAGGTTGAAGCTCCCCCTCCCCCCTATACGCAAGTATTTGAAAATGATGTGGGCTTACGGGGTTTCGCTACAGCAGCAGAGGTGGTGGCAGCCGGTACATGGGCTTACGAAAATGGTGTGTTCTATATCTGGACCACAGGCAGTGTAGATCCTGACACTCTGGCTTCCGGTACGATCAAGATTGTGGGCGATATCAATTTCAATGCGGCAACTCTAGGATATGTACATTGGGAAAGAGAAGGCAGGAATATTCCAGGGCTCTTTGCACAGAACCAGCAGTTGACCAGAACGGTTAGCATCCTGCCTGATATCACGGTAAATAACAAGGTTCTTGTAACCCATGGTACGGCTACGGATCAGGTTTGGGACTGGTCCGGTTATAATGCCGGTACGAATACTTTCAAGCATCTCAGGTTTATCAAGGCAGATCAGACACTCACGAATGCGGCGGCTGTGGCTATAGACTTGAGCCTCGGAACGGAATGCTATCTCGCTATAACGGATGCTACGGCACCAACAATCGGGGCACCAAGCAACGCCTATGTGTATCAAGAATTTACACTTTGCGTGAAAAATACGCATGTAGCAGGTGTAGTGGTTTCCTTCAACGCCGTCTTTGCTTTCAGTGCCGCTGCTGGTCCACCTTATACAATAGCTGCGGCTAGATGGCGATCATGGCAGTTCAAAAACTTCGGTAGCAAATGGGCATGTATGAGCGATTCAGGTGATTTGGCTTAAAATGTGAGCCCCTTTGGGGGCTCCGTTTCATGCCATTTCACCACACATTTCTGGCATACAGGCCAATCTTCATCCGGATTATAGTCCTGCCAGTCGAGGTAGAACACCTCTCCGCAAATGTGGCAGGAGAGGGCTACGGTGATTGTGGTGTTTGGTATGCGTGGTTTTAAGCAGTGTGGCATTTTGAGTCCTTATTTATGATTTCTTGCAATTCTTCGACTGACTCCAATTAACAAGCAATTGCCTTCATTATGTTGTATCAAGGTCAATCGAGAAAAAAAGCCAACAGAAGATTACCTCGCCAAGTCCGGTAATAATCTTGGGCCGTAGTCGCCAGTAACACGGTTTATAATAGATGGTGATTATAATCATCTTTAACGCTCGTCATCATCAGGGATGGTGATGGGGCGCTTGCCACAATCGGGACAATTGTTTTGATAACCGTCATGCGGGCAATGCAAACCCCACCATCGACAACCACAAAACTCACAGATTCGACGAAAGTGGGTTGACTCTTCGCCAAAATCACCGTCATCGTAGGGGTCAAATTTGCAATTGCACATTTTCAAAGCCTAACATTGGCGATAACCCGCGCCCCTCGGCGACTGGTTCATCCCTCGACCGACCGCCACAGCACCGGCACAGTCTTTGGCTTGGGACATCGATAACTCCACCACCAGATTTCCTTGCGTTCAAAGACAAAACAATATCCACCCGAGAGGTCTTGGCTCATTAGGACCACGGCGCGCCTCTCGCCATCAGGTAGTGGCCATCCGCCGAGTCGGCGGGTGATCGCCTCGGCAGAATATTTTTCGCCTGCGGAAAAGATTAGTGGAGCCAACCACACGGCCTCTTCGAGATCCTTGATTAAATACGCGCCTCCCAGGTCCGCGCCTTCCAGATATGCGCCTCCCAGGTATGCGCCTCTCAGGTATGCGCCTCCCAGGTCCGCGCCTCCCAGGTATGCGTCTCTCAGGTCCGCGCCTCCCAGGTCCGCGCCTTCCAGGTATGCGTCTCTCAGGTCCACGTTTTCGCTGACAGCCAGCTCCGTAAGATCCTTGAGACTCACCACCGCCTTTCCTTCAAAAATTATCTTGTCCGTATACTGATTTCGAATTTCCACTCATTCCTCCTGCTAACGTTGGCGATGACCCGCACCGGGCTTGGGAGTAGAGGAAGAAAGAGAAAGATGCTCCCCCGCCATCCGCTGCATTCGCTGGTTAGACAATTTCGCCAAACACATTGTGCAAATTGGACCTTCTCCGACCCAAGTAACCTGCGATGCCGTTGAAAGATCCCTGCCACAAAAGGCACACATGAGCGTATTTGTTGTGATGGTCATCTTTCCTCCATTGCGTCTAACGTTGGCGATAACCCGAACCCCTTGGCGTATGGTTCATTGCTGGGTTAGGCGATCACAGTACCATTCTCAAAGGGTAGGTCTTGCCCGGTAAAGGTCATCGCCTTTCTGGTTTTCCAGGATTTTCAGTATGAATTGTTTCATGGTCTCTTCCAATCCCAAAATGCCGTTACTTTCAGCAAGCTCCACCACAGATCCCGCATATCCATCCAATCGAGATTCGAGTCTATAACTTCGTAAATCTCACCCCATTCCGAATGTCTGGTGTAGTCATCCCACATACGCCATACAGTTTCGTAGTTGATCACCCTGAGAGCCCAATCCATTACACAATCGCAACAAAAAGTGCCGACAAAATCCAGCTCGACATACGCGATCCCTGGAAGCCACCTGTTGCAAGTATCGCACCGTCGCTTAGTCATCCCATCCCTTTCCATTCTCCAGCCTCAGCTCTTCCCTCCGCTCTTTCCATCCCGCCCAAGCCCAGCAGCAGGCAAATGCCAGAGCAAAGAACCATACGCAGAGGCCGGTTGTCCAGAGTAGCCAGTTAAGGGCTGTTAGCATTATTCCTCCTCCTCAGGTATCGGGGTAAACCCATCGCATTCCAGCAACCAAATCGGGTCAAAATTATTGGGCCAATAAAACCATCCCATTTCTATACCATGTTGACGACCCTTTACCTTTAGTTCTTTTCTATTCGGGTGTTTACACCGACTATGGGCATCTCCAGGAACAGTCCCACGATGGCGACAATCATAACAATTTGGCTTTGGCATTATTCCTCCTCCTCCTCCCATTCCCATTCAATCTTGCGGGTTTCGAGATAGCCGCTGCGGGTATTACTCATACGTTTGGCTTCATTCTCATTTAACCAGGTTTCTCCTGGCCCATCTATATAGAGGTTTATCCACACACACCTTGACTTCTTCATCTTCCGCCTCGGCCTCGGCCGGTAGAGGATGAGGGGAGGTTCCCAGAAGATTATGGGACCAGAAGAAGGACGGGTTCCATCAAGATCATACGGCCCGTAACATGAATATAGGTCTTTGATGAAGACCTTCTCATTTTCTACGCGGAGAATCGTAAACCATATTTGGAGCTTATCATTCCAGACCCTATCCCCCGGCTTGGCATCGGCAAACGATTGTTCGCGGAAGTATTCTTTGCCATCTATTGTGATAGGCTTGGAGATTTCCCGCTCCTTCTCAAGACAGCTCGGGCAAAGGCCCACTGGGGTATTTATTACGTATGTAGCTTTCGCTCCACACCCCTTGCACTTGCTCTCCTCACTCATTCCGCTTCTCCTTCTCCTGTCGGGGCGACCGAAG
>NZ_JABXWD010000147.1 GCF_019173545.1 Candidatus Magnetobacterium casense
GAAGGGGTCAAGGGGGCTGGCCCCCTTGCGGGGGGTTCTAAAGGGGGGCGGAGCCGCCCCTTTCTTTCTTTTCTTAGGGGTGAACTATTGTTATACATATTTATGCTCTCTTGCTTACCATCCTTTTTATATATTATAGGATCGCCCTGGTGTTTTTCAAGGGGCGTTTCATGTTAGACTATATATACATTTTATGGATAACAGGATTAAGGTATCATTTGTAATACCCAACTGGAACCAGGGTCAGTTGCTGAAGGAGTTGGTTGAATCCATTGACGCCTCCGTGGGCGAGCTGGATAAGGAGATCATAGTTGTCGATAACGCCTCCGCTGATGGCAGCGAGGGGCTGGTTGTGGGCGCTCACCCACACGTCTTCTGGATATCAAACAAGGTAAACGAGGGCTATGCAAAGGCAACAAATAAAGGGGCATGGTTATCCACGGGGGATTTTATTTTTCTGCTCAACAACGACGTCGTGTTGCAACCCGATACGGTCATCAGGTTGCTTGAGTGTCTTGACAATCATCCCCGGGCCGGTGCCGTGGCCCCGGTGCTTTATTATCCGGAGGGCGGACTACAGATAACCTGCCGGAACTTTCCCTCACCGATAGCGCTGGTGCTTGAAAAGATGCAGATTGCAAGGCTTGGCCCCTTCAGGAAGTGGAAACTCACACACAAGGAACACCTCTGTTGCAACACGGTCTTACAGCCTATGGCGTCGGCGCTTCTGATCAGACGTCAGTGCTGGCAAGAGGTCGGGGCACTGGATGAGCGTTTCCCGATCTTCTTCAACGATGTTGACTGGTGCTACAGGCTGTACAAGGAGACCAAACACGTCATCATGCTCTGCCCCCAGGCCACGGCGGTTCACCACGAAGGCGCCTCCATCAAACGCCTCGGCTACAAAAAACGCATCGAACTCCTCAGAGGACTATCCACCTTCTACCTCAAGCACTACCTCAGACTCATGCAATAAAGAAAGAAGGAGGGCGGCTCCGCCCCCTCCTCAGACCTCCCCCGCAAGGGGACCAGTCCCCTTGACCCCATCATTAAAAAGTCCAGAAATAACTCTATTTTTATGCAAAACAATTTCACCGTGTCCGCATACTATCGGTCTTTTCTTTTTCTGTATGTCTGTTCTATAATATTTAACGATGGCAACCTCAAAGATACTCATAGTGGAAGACGAGTCCGTAGTGTATGAGTGGATGACCATAACATTGAAGCGCATGGGATATGAGATATTACCCCCTGCCACAACCGGTGTGCAGGCCATAGAGAGCGTCAAGGAAAATGCCCCCGACCTGATCATTATGGACATCTCTATAGGCGGAGATATAGACGGCATAGAAACTGCCAACCGCATACGGGAGATATCAGAGGCATACGTAATATACGTATCGGCCCACTCAGATGATAATACCTTTGCGCGTGCAAAATTAAGCGGTTCCTATAGTTATATCGTTAAACCCATTAGTGCAAGTGAGTTCAAAACCAACATCGAAATGGCAATATACAAGAATCAGACAGAGCGTGAGCTAAAGGAGTTTAACAGGCAACTCAGCCAGAGCGAACAGAGGTACCGCAGCATTGTTGATAACATCGGCATAGGGATAGCGGTTATAGGCAGGGGGATGAAGATAGTCTCTCTTAACCGAAGGATGAGAGAGTGGTTTCCGGATATAGACATATCGGAGAAACCGCTGTGTTATAAGAGTTTTAACAATCCACCCCGTGATTGTGTTTGTGTTTATTGCCCTGTAATCCTCTCTTTTAAAGACGGCGCTGTACATGAGAGCACAACGGAGACGCCTGCCGGAGAAGGTGTAAGAAACTTCCGGATTTTGGCCAGCCCCCTCAGGGATGAAATCGGCTCAGTCTATGCCGTAATAGAGCTTATCGAAGACATCACTGAACAAATGGATATCCAGAGGCGTTTGCTTGGGCAGTCGGAGATAAACAGCTCAATGGCTGAGGTTTCAAGGGCGCTTATACAATCCGACCAGATATCCATTGAAGAGATATCAGAGCTGATCCTGCACCATGCCAAGGCCCTGACTGAGAGCGCATATGGCTATGTCGGTTACATTGATGCCGAAACGGGTTTTTTTGTCGTTCCTACCTTGACAACAGACGTCTGGGACAAGTGCAATGTCCAGGATAAGAGGGTTGTATTTGAAAAACTTGGAGGTTTGGTTGGTTGGGTGCTGGATAACAAAGAGTCGCTGTTGACAAACGCCCCTGACAGGGATCACAGAAGAGTCGGTACACCCGATGGCCATATACCGATAACACGCCTTCTGTCGGTACCGGCCATGATCGGCAATAAGCTCCTTGGGCAGTTGTCCGTTGCCAACTCTATGCGTGACTATACGGAGGTGGACAATGACGTGCTTTTGCGTCTTGCCAACTACTATGCCTTAGCCATAGAGCGTAAAAGGATTGACGACGAATTAAAACGGCACAACCAAAAACTCGAAGCAGAGGTAAAACGACGCACGGCAGAGCTTGTAACCTCAAACAGGCTGCTTGAAGAGGAGATCATCGCAAGAAAGGCAACAGAAGGAAAGCTAAAAAGTAAAAACATCTTTAGCGATCTTATCATAGAAAGCGTCACCGATGGCCTGTGTGTGTGTCATTCGGTTGAACAATACCCCTTTGTCAGATTTACCGTGTGGAACCACCGTATGAGTGATATCACAGGCTATACGATGGAGGAGATAAACCACCTTGGCTGGTACCAGAGCATGTACCCCGATCCACGGGTGCAAAGCCGTGCAATCCAGCGCATGGCTGCCATGAGATATGGAGATGACCTCATTGCCGAGAGGTGGGAAGTGACATGCAAGGATGGCGAAAAAAAACTCTTTGCCATCTCAAGCTCCATTCTTTATGATGTTGATGGTTCAGCCCACGTCCTTGCCCTTATGCAGGATATAACCCAGAGCAAGAGGGCAGAGGACGATCTCCGCAGGGCCGCCTATGTGATCGAGCAAAGCCCCAACATGGTGGTTATTACGGATATCAACGTTGAGATAGAGTATGTGAACAAGATGTTTACCAATATTACAGGATACAATGCAAACGAGGTGATTGGTAAAAACCCCCGGATATTAAAATCTGGCAAGACCCCCCCGGAGGTGTACACAGAGCTGTGGGGTAGACTAACTGCCGGACAACAATGGCAGGGTGAGTTCTGCAACAGGCTAAAGGATGGCACGGAGATATGGGAGTTTGCCAAGGTGTTTCCCCTTAGAGACTCTGATGGCAATATAACGAATTATCTTAAAATGGCGGAAGATATAACACATAAGAAGCGCCTTGAGGCAGAACTCAGGCAGTCGCAAAAAATGGAGGCAGTTGGACAACTTGCCGGTGGGGTTGCACACGATTTCAACAACATACTATCGGCGATAAAGAACTATGCCTACCTCCTGAAAAAAAGGCTCAAGGGGGATGAAAAACTCCTGGATTTCGTAGACCACATCTTTTCCTCCACGGACAAGGCCACATATCTGACGCAAAGCCTTCTGACCTTCAGCCGAAAACAGGTAATCAACCTCAAGGTTGTAAACCTGACAGACATTATAACGTCTACGAAAAAACTCTTTGAGAGACTCGTCAGGGAAGACATAGACCTCCAGGTGTTTGTGCATGTCCCGGAGATAATGATACATGCCGACATCGTGCAGATTGAAATGGTGCTTATCAACCTTGTCAATAACGCCATGGATGCTATGTCCGAAGGCGGGGCGCTGACTATCAAGGCCGACATTATAAGTATAGACGCTGACTTCAGGGCAAGACACAACTACGGAACTGTTGGCAAATATGCCAGGCTGGTCATATCAGACACGGGAGCTGGTATGGATTCAGCCACAAGAGATAAGATATTTGACCCCTTTTTTACGACCAAGGAGGTAGGCAAGGGGACAGGTTTGGGCCTTGCCACCGTCTATGGCATAATCAAACAGCATAACGGCTACATTAACGTATACAGTGAACCCGGCAGCGGTTCAACCTTTACAATACTTATGCCTCTCATTGACAGTACAAAGGAAGAAGCCAGTCCCATATCCATACCTGGTACCGCAGGCGGTGTCGAAACCATACTCCTGGCCGAAGATAACGTTGAGATGCGAAATAGCACAAGGATATTGCTGCAGGAGGCAGGCTACCAGGTGATAGAGGCCACGGACGGCATAGATGCCATGAGTAAGTTCGATGAACACAAGTTCAAGATTGACCTTGTCCTGTTAGATGTGGTAATGCCCAGGGCAAATGGCAAGGTCGTTTACGACCACATAATAAAACAGACAGGTGGTGCGGCCAGGGTTATCTTTTTGAGTGGCTACTCCTATGAGATAATTAAAAAGCAAGATGTCCTGGAGCAAATTGGAGTCTATATACAAAAGCCTGTAAGACCTGATATACTGTTAAACAAGATAAGGGAGGTACTTGACCAATGAGCAAAGCCGGATTGCTTATCGTTGATGACGATAGGGCATTATTAAATTCCTTGGTTATAATCCTTGAGGAAGAAGGCTATGATGTTTCCTCTGCTTCAAGTGGTCAGGAAGCCCTTGATATGTTAAGGCGTGATAGCTATGACGTAGTGGTTACTGATATAAAGATGCCTGGCATGTCAGGTCTTGAACTAATAGAGGCGATAAAGTCAGTTGGCATTGAAACACCAGTAATCCTTATGACGGCATTTGTCGAGGTAAAGACAACGATTGAAGCCATCAGAAAGAATGCCTTCGATTTTATCATAAAGCCTTATGCCCCTGAGGACCTTATATTGGCTGTTGAAAAAGCCGTAAGATTCAATGAGCTTATCAAGTTGGAGAAAGACTATAAGCGTAGTCTTGAATTTAAGGTTGAACAAAGGACTAAGGAGTTGGGTGATGCCCTGATGATGGTCAGAGACCTCAACGATGAGCTTTTGAGGCGTCTTACCGCTGCTGCCGAGTGCAGGGATACCGACACGGGTTCACACCTGACACGGATCGGCCTCTATTGTAAGAGGCTTTCAGAGGTGTTGGGCATGTCTGCCGATTTCATTGACGACATTGTTTTTGCCAGCACCCTGCACGACATTGGAAAGATAGGTATAGCAGACGGTATCCTCCTGAAACCTGGCGCTCTCACTAAAGAGGAGTTTGAAATCATGAAAGGACACACGACCATAGGCAGCAACATGCTTAAGGGGTCTTCCAATGCCAAGATATTGATGGCCGAAACAATCGCCCTGCGTCACCATGAGAGGTGGGACGGCTCAGGTTATCCTGGTGGCCTCAGTGGAGAGGATATCCCACTGCCTGCACGGATCATTATCATCTGCGACCAGTACGACGCCCTGATGATGAAGAGGCCATATAAATCCCCACTGGGTCATGGCAGAACCTATGAAATCATTACAACAGGTGATGGCAGGACGATGCCGCAGCACTTCGATCCGGAGATACTTGAGGCATTCAAAAAAGCAGCCATAGACTTCTCTGATATATTCCGCTCTTACCAGGATTGAGGGTAGGGCAATAAGTACTTGGACAAAAATTTTTATATAAACGTTAGGAGTAAGCATTATGGGGTCAAGGGGACTGGTCCCCTTGCAGGGGGTTCTGAAGGGGGGCGGAGCCGCCCCTTTCTTTTTTTGTATCGTATGCAACCGAGCGATCTGCCATTATTCGTAACGCTAGTGCCTTGACATGTACAATGGCCTCATTGCGAGTATCTCCATAGACAAGCGCACCGGCAATGTCGGGCACCTCTGCAATCCAGCGTCCGTCCTCTTCTTGTTCGGTTTCAATTGTCACGGCATTTTCCGTTGCATTAGAAGCCGCACCTGTTGTTGTTGTTGTCTATCTTCAGTTCGCTACTGGCGCATGTTGCCCCTGATGAGACAGAGGTTGAGACGGCTTTATCAACAGCACCGGCTACATAAGCAGTGGCCGTACCGGTAGTGGTGATGGAGTAGACAAAGTTCAACGCCGCCGTGTTACCCGGCTTAAAGCCCGGCAGGAAAGCCTGTATGCTTGTAACACCGGAAATCGTTGCATTCGTGCATACTGTTGGTGGTCCACCTGTTCGGTAGTAGCAACCGTTTTCGTTAAAGTACTGCTCAAGGTGCAATCGGATAGCCTCAAGGTTTTCCTTGGCCTCAGCCCTCCTTGCCTTATCCCGTTGCCCTATGTAGGTCGGTATGGACACGGCAGCAAGTATAGACATTATTACAAGGGTTACCAGTACCTCCACCAGGGTAAATCCTTTGTGTCCGAATTTGTCGCGCATTTCAAATCTTGCTTTCTCCATAAATTTTCTCCTTTTTCTAAGCATGATTGATTCTAACATAATATATGTTACTTTAACAATCCGTTGGTTTTTAGTTTTTCCTCTTTGCGCATTATGGTAAGGCGCAGGAAGTTGATGGCATTTTTTGATAGTTCCCCTCCCGGCTCGCTGTCTATCACGGCAGAGAAGGCGGACTCGGCCTGGTTGAGTTTGTCAAGTTCGAGGTAGCACAGTCCCAGATTAAAGCGGGTGTGTATCAGGGTTGGGGAGACGCTCAGGGCCTTTTCAAAGAGGGCTGTTGCCTTGGTCAGCAGAGCCGGTTTATCGTCTGCGTTGAGCTCGGATTGGCGCATGTAGAGGTAGCCAAGGTTGTTGTATGCGTTGAGGTTATTGGGGTCTGCAGCAATGGCGGAGTGCAATAGTGCTTGTGCCTTTACATAGTCGTTTCTCTTCATCTGGAGTGTTGCAAGTGTGTTTAGAATGATGGAGGTTTGTTCCGGGCTCTTGATGGGGTGTTTCATGGCAATGGTGAGTTCGTTTTCGGCTGCCTTGAGGTTTTTTTCCTGCAGGAGTGCTATGGCGTAGTTTGTGTGGGCCACTACGGAGTCGGGGGTTTTCTCTACGGTATCCTGCCATAGTGCCAGGTCATTTTTCCAGACCTTGAGTCTGTCGTGGGTCATATATGAAAATGTCAGCAGGAGTACTGTCGCAGTGACGATAAGGGTTTTGCTGCCAAGGAGCCTATACCCTGCAAGTACAGCCAGAGAGGCAAAGCCTGCCGAGGGCAGATACAGGTAGCGTTCCCCCAGGGGGTTTGCCACCTGCGAAAACATGATAGTTAGTGACGGCATCAGTGTTACTGTCACCCACAACAGATAAAATAGTTCCGTCCTAAAACCCCTTACGGTAAAGATTATGCCACAGACAGCCGGTAGCAAGAAAACGGGTATATAGACGGGATTGGCCGGAATCTTTGGCATAAGAGTCAGATTGATGGGCAGGAGCAGTTTTTCGACATAAAATGCACAACCATAGACAACGGTGTGTATAAGCTCTCCCGCCGATACGCCTGAGGACAGAAAGGCGCCCTTGGAGCCGGGTTTCAGCAAGACATCCCTGAGACCACCACCCTTTCTCAGGACAAAGTACAACAAGACCACGGTTGACAGCACTCCAATGGTGATTAGTATGTGCCTTTTGTTCATCCGTGTCATCAGTGCGTAAATAACGGCCATGATGGCAAAGGAGATACCGTTTTCCTTTGACATCAGCGAAAAAAAGAAAAATATGCCACAGACAACCATGGCCTTTGTCTGCCTGTCTCTTTCGTAGGCCATAAACGACAGCAAGGCCAGCAGGAAAAACGTTGTTGTCAGGAGGTCTGTCCTGCCCGATATCCACGCCACCGCCTCTGTGTTAATCGGGTGAGATGCAAAGAGAAGGGACGACAGCAGCGGCAGGAGCAACATCGTCTTGTCCCCTGTCTTGTCTGTAGTGGACTGCCGGGGTATTGGCAAAAAATACACAAGCGACACAAAGAGCAGCAGTGCATTGGTACTGTGTATCAGGCAATTAGTCAGGTGGTAGCCAAAGGGATTTGTTCCCCATATGCGGTGGTCTGCGAACATGGAAATATACACAAGTGGACGATAGTACAGATAACTATTGAACAAAAAGTTATAAGGGTTATTTTTATCAATCAGAGTGTAAGTGTTAATTACATGCAGGTCATCCCACACGGGGGCATTATATAATGTCGGCAGATAGAGCAAAAACACACCAATAAACACTATCACCCCTGTCATAGACATGAGCACATAGTTTCTTTTTATATAATCGTTGACTGTTTCCACGTTCAAATACCTTTTATGTTTAAAATGCCTCGTTTGGTACGGAGATGCAAAAAGGGGCATTTCTGCCCCTCTGCCCTCGCTGCTCTTTAAATTATCGTTGCTGGAGAGAGAAACGCTTATCTGGTTGTAACCACCTGACTGAAGATCGGGGAAGTTGTATCCGTGGCGTATGCAGTGATGTTGACCGCACGTGAACCACTTGGAGTTACAAATA
>NZ_JABXWD010000148.1 GCF_019173545.1 Candidatus Magnetobacterium casense
TCAGTTGCTTCCTGATGATAAAATTCAAGCACTAATCGACGCTTTTATTTCGGTTTTACCCGCATTTTTCAAGGCAAAATTGCTAAAATTCAAGTGCGAAAGTTGAGATAAAAACTTTAAACCTCAATAAATCCTTTATATTAAATGGGTCACAGAGGGTGGAAATTTTTTTTGCACCCTGAAATATTTTCAAACTGTTAACTGGAATATGAACCATGCCGAAATTTGTCTTTCTTGCTACTGGGCATATCCGCAAGATTATGCACATGTCGCCATGCATCAGGTCAGGCGCGTTGATTTGATATGGCAAAACAAAGAGGTAGAACAATATGAAAGGCTGAAAAGTGATGCTTTAACGTCAGAAAAGAAATTATCGAAAAAGCTATTAAACTGAAAGACAGACAATCGGGAAAGAGATAATTTTGTAAATTGCCTGTTACGTTGCCACCTTTGAACCATTATGTTATGATAATTACACACCGTACTTTTAAGTACATGGACATAAATATATTTATAAAATTGATCGGATCGCTCTTTACGGTTGCTGGGGGTCGGATTTTGGATTAATGATACAAGGATGGCAGAAATGGAAATAGTACCCGTCTCTCTTGGCGACAGGAGCTACGACATAGCAATAGGCCACGGTATACTTGATGCCGTAGGACAGAGACTCAAAGGGTGTGGATTTAGCAAGACCCTGGCACTGGTGAGCAATCCGACCGTTTTTAACCTCTACGGAGAGAGGGTGCTGGCCTCGGTCAAGGCGGCAGGGTTTAAGTGCTCCTGCGTGTTGCTCCCCGATGGCGAGGAGTACAAGGACCTCAACTGGGCCAACTACATCCTGTCTGAACTCTTGAAAGAGGGCCTCGACCGCAAATCAGCCCTGATTGCCCTTGGGGGTGGTGTGATCGGCGACATCACCGGATTTGCCGCCTCTATCTACATGCGGGGCATTGGCTACGTCCAGATTCCCACAACGCTCCTGGCGCAGGTGGACAGCTCCGTTGGCGGTAAGACCGGCGTCAACCACGCACTTGGAAAAAACATGATCGGCTCCTTCTATCAACCCCGCCTGGTGTGGATCGACATCGAGACGTTGAGCACCCTGCCCTGGAGACAGCGCCTCTCCGGTCTTGCCGAGGTCATAAAGTACGGCGTTATCTGGGATGCGGACTTCTTCCGGTACCTTGTGGAAAAGACCGACGAACTGTTGTCCTTTATCCCCGACAACCTCATCTATATAATCACTCGCTCATGCCAGATCAAGGCCGAGGTCGTCTCCGGAGATGAAACGGAATCCGGCCTGCGGGCCATCCTCAACTACGGTCACACGGTCGGGCACGCCATCGAAACAATTACCGGATACAGGAAGTTTCTACACGGAGAGGCCGTAGCCATCGGTATGTATGCCGCTGCCTGCATTGCCGTGGAACACTCCATGCTTGCCCCGACTGACATGGTGCAGCTTAGAAATGTCCTTGAGAGTTACCATCTGCCCTTTAGCGTGCCAGACTATATCGACCACAACCAACTGGTGGGACTGATGTATCACGACAAAAAGGCCGTCTCCGGTGGACTGAGGTTCGTGTTGCCTGATAAGATCGGCTCCGTCAGGCTGGTCTCTGTCGATGATGAAGGCTATATCCTTGCGGGACTCCAAAAGACACTGTAATCTCCTAGCGTATGGTTTAATACAGCTCCTCAGAGACATCCGGCAGTACCGCAATAGGGTATCTTCTAAAAAAAGCAGGGTAAGATTTATTTCTTCCTGTAAATATGGTATACTGAAATGACGCAGGTTTTTTCAGGCATGATATTTGATAAAAAGATAATGGGGTCAAGGGGACTGGTCCCCTTGCAGGGGGTTCTGAAGGGGGGCGGAGGGGGTGGGGCACCCCTGCCACAAACCGCCCCTTTCTTTCTTGTATGCGAGCAATTTTGATACCCGAAAAAACTCGAATCCGATCAGTATACCATCAATTGTGTCAATAATCGAGACGACATTGCGGCGACTGATAGTTAGCAAGTTGCCCCCTGTAACGCACTCCCTGGTGGATAGCGTCTTTGCCGGAAAGCGGTATGTCAGGAGGAAGGTAGCCAATCTGGCCTTAAATGCGCTGGAGTCATCTCTGCAGAGGAGTTCGTTGGTGAGCTACCCGATCTACATGATTATCGACCCGACAAACCACTGTAACCTGCGCTGTGCGCTATGTCCGACGTGGCAGGATACACAGGGCAGACCCAAGGGAATGATGGCGCTGGATGCGTATAAGAAGCTCCTGGATGAGGTTGGCCCGTATGTCTTTGGCGTATACCTGTGCAACTGGGGAGAGCCGTTGTTGAACCCGCATCTTGCCGAAATGATCGAGTATGCCAAGGGGTACAACACAATCGTCGGCTTCAGCACCAATCTCAACCGTCTCGGCGACGATACCGCAAGGCGCATTGCTACCTCCGGCGTAGACCTGATCGTCCTGTCCATTGACGGGGCCACCCAGGACAGCTATGAACAGTACCGCGTCGGTGGCAATTTCTCAACGGTGAAGGCCAACATTGAGAGGCTGCTTTCCTTCAGAGAGGCTTCGGTGCGGTTTCCTCAACTGATATGGCAGTTTCTCGTAAACAGGTACAACGAGGGCGAGGTTGAGGCGGCACGGCAGATTGCTCGTGACTATGGCATAGCGTTTTCACCGTCCCCGCTGCGGACGCACATGGGCAAGGAGTTGTTGATGCCTCTGTACGCACGCCTCAACGAGGACGCCTCCTGGCTGCCACAGGACGGCTCTTACAATCGGTATGCCTATGAGATAGCTCCCGGTACACGGACGAGGCAGCATAGTTGCAAGTGGTTGTGGGACGCCTCCGTTGTCAACTGGGACGGCTCCGTGGCGCCGTGTTGTGGCGTCTACGAAAAGAGCTGGGACTTCGATAACTGTTTTGTCGGACGTGGCACGTTTCGCAGGGTGTGGAACTCCCCACAGTATCAACACGCACGACGCCTGGTGCGGGCCTACACCAAAAGAACTCCATCAATGTCGCCGTTGCACAAACACTGCAAAGACGCACGAATTATCTGTGCCAATTGCGTTGAGTATGGATTCCTGGAGGACTGACCTGGGAGGGCGGCATTTTTTATGAGGGGGATTTGTTGATGTAGTTTAATAGTGGATGACTCCGGATAACGCTGTTATATGCCAGGTAAGACCACACAAGGCCGGCCACAAAACCTCCCAGGTGTGCATACCAGGCTACAAGCTCGTTGGAAAATAACAAACCAACAAGATTCATCAATATCCAGATGCCGCAATACCACTTGGCTGATAGCTTTTTTTGCCAAAAGAGAAACATGAAGGTTAACCTGGCCTTTCTGAAAATCATCATATATGCAGCCATAACCCCTGCCACTGCCCCGCTTGCACCAACAACCGGTACGTGGGACGACGATGTAAAGACCGTCTGGGTAAGCCCTGCCACAACCCCACAGGTCAGATAGAACATCGGATAGTGTATTCGCCCCAGGGCGTCTTCCACGTTGTCCCCCAGGATATAAAGGAAATACATGTTGCTCACGATATGAAATAATCCGCCGTGGAGAAACTGATAACTGATAAGGGTCAGAAACCAGGAAAACGTCTTGTCTGCACTGGCAACCAGTCCAAACCTCCCGGTAAACGCCTCCGGAGAATCCTGCGCAATTACCAATAGCATCATAAGGACGTTAATTGCAATTATGGTGATAACAACAACAGGAAATCTCCGTGGCTTTATATTAAACTCAACCGGCAGGGACAGGACAAACTGAAACACCCAGTGCTGCCATGTTGGCTTCTTCTCCAATGCCGCTTTGACGGAAGGGATTTCGTAGAAGGCCTTTGCATGGGCTATCTTTTCCTTTTCCAGCCATATCCCGTAGCATTGCGCACACACGGATATATCCAGTCCGCTGTCCCGGGCAAGCTCGTATCTGTTCATAGGCATATGACAGTCGGGACAATGACGCGTTGTGTGTCCCTTGTATGTCCCGAGGTTTTCTATAATGGAAGGGCTATACATGGAGTTCTTATCGTCTTTAGTATGAGGTAACAGGATTTTATCGAGGGAGTGTTTTTCAAACCACAAACCGCCACACCGGTTACAGGCATCAAGCTCTATGTCTTTGTTCCTGAGGGGGTGTAACAGGTGGTTGGTGCATTGGGGACATTTGAGGGTTCTGTTGTCTTTCTTATGGCTGATGATGGTACATTCTGCGCCCATAGAGTAAAGCAGTCGTTTAACCTCTCCGGCGTTTCCGAGGTCGAGATTTCCCGCAGCGACCACCGGATAGCCACGAAGAATCCGCTTGCCTTTGAGGCTGTCAATGTCCACGTTGCAGTATCTGCAGAGGCCCTTTTTGACCTCTATCTCATCAAAGCCTGCCGATATGATGCCCTCGAAAACAACGCTATAGGTTTTATTGCTGCTTACGCCTGCCTCCGGCATTATGTTGTCGTTCATCCTATGTAAAAACCAGCCAACCAGTTCAGTATTAACGAGCAGAAAATAACATACAGGTAAACACCAAATATTTTGTCGATCAGTTTATTCCCTGTCCTGGAATTTCTTGCTATAAGATACATCCGGTAGGGGATTTGCAAAATGATAAATACATATACGACTATCCCTGCCCGATTATATTGCCAGGTCTTGTCTAAGTGCATTCTGCTGATGCTTATAAAGCTCCTTGTCAAACCACAACCGGGGCAATTTATATGGAAAAGATTCTTAAATGCGCATATGCTCGGTAATGTCATGCCATTAAGAGAAACGGCACATCCGTCCTCAACGTACAAGATGCGTGACAATAGCAAAACAGAGAGGCATAACACTAAAATATATACATTACTGTTATTGCCTATCACTTTTAGCTATACGCATCCTTCATGGAAGCCAAAAGATTTGTTGCAAGAATCAACGTCCCTACCGCCCTCCTATTGTTGCCAGCAATATAATTGCATGGCCGACCGTATCGACAATACCAAGCCAGAATGCGACTGTTGACTTGGTTTTTTCATCTGCATACTGAGGACTGCTTTTGATAGTTGTAAGCGCTTTATTAGCGTAAAATATAGCTGCGGGTCCTAAAAACATACCGTAACAAAAAAATCCCACAATAGCATATATTAAGGCGTATTTGGTCTCTTTAAGTTTTTCCTGCCGTACCCCCTCCTCATTCATAAAGCCCTTATCGAAGTAATACCCACAGTGGTGGCATTTCTTAGCCATTTGCTTAACATCCTCTGCACATGCGGGGCAGGTTTTCAATCCGCTTGATTGTCCCGTAGACAGGTTATATCCACACACGCAGATATCCCGATGATTGGGAACCAGCTTTTTGCAGTTGGGGCATTCCCTGGACATCTTTTGGGGAGTATTGCATAACTTACATATCAGATCGGATGCCTGAATTGTTTCCCCGCACGATGTACACGTTTTTGTGTCATCGTTGCGTCTTAAGGGATGTTTCGGGGGATCGGCAGATTTCTCTTTGAGCACTGGCTCTATAACCAGCGACTCTTGAGGTTCATCGATGGCCTCTATTGTACACAACGCCCCGCTTTGGTTAAAATAGTTGCTGTACTTGACGGCTGTGTTATAGTCAACCTTATTTTTTATGATGAGGCGTTTTCCTGAGAAGAGTCCATCGAGCTGTCTGTCATCTTTTCGCTTGAGGAGTGAGGAAAGCCTTTTTTTGACCTCCGCCATATCTTGCCCTGCTTGTATGTCTCCCCGAAAAACAACCTTGTAAAGCTTTACCACTAAGAAATACCTTCCTTTAAAAAAACATCTCAAATAGTATACAATTTAGTTGTTAAATCTGTCAACATACATATACAGCTTCCTGTAAATAGTTCTGTGCGGTGCCGTACCTTTTTTTTTGAAACGTTCTTATATATCATCACGCACCAGAAATTCCACACGATTTCTCCCGGCCTTTTTTGCCATATACAGGGCCGTATCCGCTGCCTCTATCAAAGCGCTTGGCTGACTGTTGCACTGTGGTATCATAGTTGTTACCCCTATACTTATGGTAACATGGTCTGCCGCATCCGAGTGCTCATGGGGTATATCCATTGCACATACAACCTCCCTCAGACGTTTTGCAACCGTCATGGCGCCCGGGCCATCGGTATCTGGCAGGATACAGGCCAGCTCCTCACCCCCATACCTGGCTATGAGGTCCAACGAGCGCTGCATTGCAGCCTTTAAGGACAACGCAATCTCCCTCAGACAATCATCCCCGGCACTATGACCATAATTGTCGTTAAAACGCTTAAAGAAATCAATATCAATCAATATCAGCGACAACTGTGTCTGTCTCCTGACGGCACTGTTCCAGGTAAAGTCAAGAAACTCATCAAATTTCCGGCGATTGGCTATCCCTGTCAGTACATCCTCCCTGGCCATGACCTCCAGTAAGTCCCTCTTGCGCTTTAACTCAACGTGGGTCTTCACACGCGCCTCAACAATGGGCGGACTAAAGGGCTTGGTGATGTAATCCACCGCCCCCAACTGAAACCCATACCTCTCCTCTTCAACGTTGCTTAACAGTGTTATAAAGATTACAGGGATATCCTTGGTCTGGGCGTTTTCCTTAATCCGGCGGCAGACCTCATAACCATCCATACCGGGCATCAGTATATCTAGGAGTATAAGGTCGGGTTTGTCCTCGTTTGACTCCAGAAGGCTGATTGCCTTGTCTCCACACTTTGCTACAACCAACGTATAATGCGCTTTGAGCAGGTTCACCAGAATATCAATGTTGACCTTTTCGTCATCGACGATCAGTATCTTTGCACGTTTTTCCTTCATATCAGCATCTCTCCCTATTAATTATATAGCAAGCCCCAATGATTGAGCAAAAGCAATCAAAGCAGCATGTGCCTCGTCAAAGTCGTAATCATTTATGTGACTCTCAACTTTCGCCATTGCCTCAGATTTGCAATAGCCTTCCAGCATACCCCTCAGTATCTGAAGCTCTGCCACGGACCGCGAATCACTCTCCAGAAGCAACACCGCCAGCTTATGTATTGAGGTCACTACGGCTTCGTTGCCTCTGAGGTCTTCTGCATCGAGCGGGTCAGCGGTACGTGCCTTAGACGTTGTTTCAGGTGGCGTGGTGTCATCAATCCCAGATAGGTCTGCCATAACGTCATCGAATGCCGTTTTAAATGCGCT
Organism: Candidatus Magnetobacterium casense; assembly: GCF_019173545.1. Taxonomy (GTDB): domain Bacteria; phylum Nitrospirota; class Thermodesulfovibrionia; order Thermodesulfovibrionales; family Magnetobacteriaceae; genus Magnetobacterium; species Magnetobacterium cryptolimnobacter. The sequence goes on from NZ_JABXWD010000148.1 coordinate 7,216, forward strand.
CAACAGTGAGTCAAGGTCAGCGATATCCGCTGCGGTATCCTTGAGCGCCTTGTCCAGTGGTTGCAATGCCCGGTACAGCTCAGTGGCACCGAGGTTACCGGAAACCCCGGCCAACGTATGAACCAACTCACGGGCTGCCTGGTAGTTCTTGTTGTCCAGCTCGCTGGAAACTGCCCTGAAGCTGTCTCTGTATTTGCCGTAAAGTTCCCTCAATAGTTCGACGTACAGGGTTGTGTTGCCTATACATCTATCCAGTCCGAGGCGTATATCGATACTGCTCAACCGTGTCAGCAGCGCCGTCTTTGCACCTTCGCCCGGAGTCTGAGAGGATGGTGTTGGCGGCAAAGGTGGTGATGGTAGTTTAACCTCTCCGGGGGGTAGCCAATGCAACAGCGTGGTGTAGAGTTGATTGGGCTGTATGGGTTTACCTATGTGGTCATTCATCCCTGCGGCCAGACACTTTTCCCGCTCTCCGGTGAGGACGTTGGCGGTCATGGCGATAATTGGCAGACCGGCAAACTCCTGTATCTGCCGTATCCGTCTTGTAGCCCCATAGCCGTCCATCACGGCCATCTGGATGTCCATCAGCACGACATCAAAATAATGCGGTGGCATCTTCGTGAGGGCATCCACAGCCTCTGCACCGTTTCGGGCAATTTCCACTTTGATCCCCTTGCTCTGGAGTATCTCCATGGCAACCTGGCGATTGATATCGTTGTCCTCTACCAGGAGTATACGTACATCGGTCAAACGTTCGAGTCCCTCTACCATGGCCTCCGTGGCGGGTATTACGCCCCTGTGCCGGACAACGTCCTCGCCGACTACCGACAGGATGGTCTCAAACATCACCGACAGACTGACCGGCTTTATGAGGATGTTATCAATGTGTGCCCCCCTGGCTGCCTGCATGACCTCCTCACGACCGTATGCGGTTACCATGATGACCTTTGGCGTCTTGCTCTGCGGCAGGAGCCTGTTGATCTCCTTCACTGTTCTGATACCGTCCATTTCGGGCATCTTCCAGTCAATGAAGATCATGTCGTAGGGGTCATCCAATGAACGCTCCAACTCGGCCAAGGCCTCTGTCCCCGATGCCACGGGTG
>NZ_JABXWD010000149.1 GCF_019173545.1 Candidatus Magnetobacterium casense
ACTGCCCACTTTAACGACTACATATTATATTATACCGGCCTTAATTAATGCTAATGTCTGGACAGCGGGTATGAGTTGAGAATTATAGAAAATGACACAGACTACCGCCACTTTACGGTGGTTATAAGAAACAGGTCTGAAAACGCCGGAGATGGTGTCCTTGAGAGCGTAAAAAAAATAATAGAAGACGTACGAAGAGACGGGAACAAGGCGGTTGCGTATTATACCGCTGAGTTTGATAAAGGAACGTCGATTGAGGTATCCGAGCGGACTATAGAGGAGTATTCAAAGAAGGCTGATCGTCATTTTCTGGAGGCCTTAGAGAAATCAGTACAACGAATAAGGGGTTTTCACAAAAGGCAGGCAGAGCATTCGTGGAGTTATAATGACAACGGGGTGGTACTTGGGCAGCTGATAAGGCCGCTGGAAAGGGTTGGTGTGTATGTACCCGGCGGCAAGGCGGCATATCCGTCATCGGTGTTAATGAATGTCATACCGGCGCAGATAGCCGGTGTAGAGGAAATAGCCCTCTGTGTCCCGTTTCCCGATGGGATAATAAATCCCTATGTAATGGCTGCGATTAAGGCCGTAGGAGTGAAAGAGGTATACTCCATAGGCGGGGCGCAGGCAGTAGCGGCAATGGCCTATGGGACAGAGACGATTAAGAGGGTGGATAAAATCGTAGGTCCTGGAAACGCGTATGTAGCGGCGGCAAAGAAAATGGTATTTGGTGCAGTGGATATTGACATGATTGCCGGTCCGTCGGAGATACTGATAGCGGCGGATGAGACGGCCGAGGCATCATTCATAGCGGCAGACCTCTTGAGCCAGGCAGAGCACGATGAAAACGCATCGTCAATTTTGGTTACGACATCAGGGGAATTGGCCGCAAGGGTGCAAATAGAACTTACCGGGCGATTAGAGAAGTTGACAAGGAAGGAGACAGCCAGAAAATCGATAGAAAACTACGGCGCTATTATTATAGCGGCAGACCGTGGGGAGATGTTTCGCTGTGTAAATGAAATAGCCCCCGAACACCTTGAAATAATGACGAAAGACCCTGAAAAAGACCTTGAACTGGTAAGAAACGCAGGCGCAGTATTTTTAGGCAGGTGGTCGGCAGAGCCGCTGGGAGACTACGCGGCAGGCCCGAATCACACGCTTCCGACAAACGGGACATCGAGATTTTTCTCACCTCTTGGGGTCTATGATTTTATAAAGAGGACGTCGCTGATTAATTTCACCGGGGAGGGATTTAGAAATATAGCCGAAACGGTAGAGACAATGGCTGAATGCGAGGGACTTCAGGCGCACGCCGAATCAGTAAGGGTAAGAAGAAAGGCCCTTGAGGGTATGATGCTTGAGGATAATTAAACAAATATTTTAGAAACGGCAGCTAAACTCCTTCCAATGCAAATAAAACTTACGTTATAATAGCGGATGATGGAATTGGTAATGAGGCATCGGGAAAAGCGGGTCGCGGGCGCGAAATGATAATATTAGAGAAGGTGTCCAAGACCTATGAAAATCAGGCCGCGCTGAGTAATATAAATCTGAGGGTAGAAAAAGGGGATATGGCGTTTGTAACCGGCCCAAGCGGGGCGGGCAAGACCACGTTATTTAAGCTGCTATATCTTGCCGAGAAGCCTGACGAGGGGACGATCACGATAGCCGGCTTCAACGCGGCTGAGTTAAGGTCATCAGCCATACCGTTTTTAAGGAGAAACATAGGGGTAGTGTTTCAGGACTTCAAGCTCATCAACAACAAGACCGTGTATGAAAACATCGCCCTGACGCTAAGAATACGCGGCATAATAGAAAGGGAAATCAAAGAAAGGGTACACAATGTACTAAAAATGGTAAATCTCAGGCACAAGTCCGACAACTATCCGCTGACGCTCTCAGGCGGCGAACAGCAGAGGATAACCATAGCCAGGTCCATAGTAGGCGAACCTACGGTAATGCTTGCGGATGAGCCCACGGGCAATCTGGACGAGGAAAACGAAAAGGAGATAATGAATATATTTAAACAGATAAACAACAAGGGGACGACCATATTAATAGCCACGCATAACCGGGCGCTTTTTGAAAACACGGCGAAAAAAGTTTTTGTATTGGAGGGCGGCAGGCTCGTCAAAGGGGATGAGAAATAGGTGTTTTCGCTAAGACTTGCCCTGCAGAGCATTTTTAAAGAGAAGTGGATGAATGTCCTGTCGATCCTGTCAATAAGTGTAATATTGTTTATATTGATATCAGTGGCCATAGCCGTATATAACGTGGAGAGGCTGACGGCCAGGCTTCCCGAGAGGCTGACGGTGATAGTGCTGTTAAAAGAAGGCGTATCTGGCGAGGAGATAAAGGCTGTACAAACGGCCATAAAAGCAGAGCACGCTGTAAAGACGGTGAATTTTGTTTCGAAAGAAAGGGCACTTGAAGACTTAAAAAAGGTGTTTAAAAAGGATGACTTTATTCTAAAGGGCTATGGAGAGAATCCCCTGTTTGACTCGTTTGACGTTAAACTCAGAAGTGACGGTGTACCGGTGGAGGAGGTCAGACGGCTGATAAAGAAGATAAAGTCGATGGCCGGGGTGGATGATGTGGAGTACGGGGAGGCGCTAATGGACTCGATATACGCCTTAAAAGGCGGCTTGAGGGCCTTGGGATTAAGTATAGGGATAGTGTTTGTGTGTGCGGTAACGTTTATATGTTACACGACGGTGAAGATACTGTTTTACAGACATAAGGACGAGATAGAGATATATAAGCTGCTTGGAGCAACGAGGTGGTTTGTGAGGGCGCCATTTTTCATGGAAGGCTCGATAATAGGCCTTTTGGGCGGGGTAATAGGGTCTGGGATGCTGATGGGGTTTTATACATATTTCCTGAAGAAGCTGATGGCCGATTTACCTATGTTTACGTTTATAAGCATACCGATGCAGTTTTTGTATCTGCTGCCAGTGTTTGGGCTGTTATTAGGTTTAGGCGGGTCAGTGCTGGCCCTTGGTAGACTGAAGTATTAGAATGGGCAAGACGGTATTGCTGATAATGATTTTAGTCGTGCTTGTGCCAGCGGTAGTCTTTGCCGAAGGGGTAAAGGACAAGTATAAAAAACTGCAAGATGAGATAAACATCCACAAGGAGAAGATAGAGCACTCAAAGAAAAAAGAACTCAGTGTCATAGAGGAACTTGAGAAGGCAGACAGGGAATTAAATAGGATCAGCTATCAGGTAGAGAAAGAAAAGGCTCAGGTAGCCGAGCTGGAAGAATCCATAAAGACAGTAAAACATGATATGGCAAAGACCGAAAAGACAATAGCGGTGTTAAGAGTGTCGCTGAAGAAGAGGCTGCAGGCGATTCAGCGTTACGGATATGAAGTAGACAGGATGGTAGTGCTGTTAAATGTCGATAGTTTTTATGAGATGTTAAGAACTACTAGATATTTGTCAAAGATGTCGGGCAGTGAGTACAGGCAAATGGAGAGTTACAAGGATCTCTCAAGCAAACTATCGGAGAAGGAAAAGAAATTGCAGACACTGGCATCCCAGTTAAGGACAAAGGCAGAGAAATTGAAAGGCTCGGAGACAGCGCTTGTAGAAAAGAAAAAAGAACGGGAGCAGATACTCCTGTCCGTGAGAAAGGAACAGGCCTTGTACGGCTCGATGTTAAAAGAGCTGGAGTCTACATCAACGCGCCTGAAGGACTTTTTGGAAAAGAATGAAAATGAGATGTCCGATGCTGGCAAGGAATTCAAGAATCTGAAGGGGGCGTTGTCGTGGCCGATAAAGGGCAGGGTAGCTATCCCGTATGGGACACACCAGGACCCGCAGTTTAAGACCCCGGTGTACAGAAACGGAATATATATAAGTTCGGAAAATGACTCATCCGTGAGGGCGGTTTACGACGGCAAGGTAGTATTTGCTGATATGTTCAAGGGACTTGGGCAGGTGATAATATTGAGTCACGGTATGGGATACCATACGGTATACGCAAATTTAAGCAGCATGTTTGCCAAGGCAGGCGATATAGTGAAGGCCAGGAGCGCAATAGGAAACGCCGGGACGTCGAGCTTGCTAAACACGGCAGGGATGTATTTTGAGATAAGGTATAAGGGAAAACCGATAAATCCATTACAATGGTTGAAAAGGGAGAATTAGGAGGATGAATGACTAAGAGCGTGCGATTTTGGGTAATATGGATGATATTGCCGATAGTGGCCTTAAGCGGGATATTTATAGGCAGCGGCGTTATAATTGGCAAGTGGGCAGTTAAATCCGTCAGTGCGGAGTCGGATACGTACCAGGAGCTAAAGCTGTTTACAGAGGTAATATCGATAGTAAGGAGTAATTACGTTGAGGAGGTCAAGACAAAGGACCTGATATATGGCGCTCTGAAGGGGATGCTTAACGCCCTGGACCCCCATTCTTCGTTCATGACACCGGACCTGTTTAAAGAGATGAAGGTGGACACAAAGGGAGAGTTTGGCGGTGTTGGCATACAAATAGGAAAAAAGGGTGGATTTATAACGGTCATATCGCCAATTGAGGACACGCCGGCTTACCAGGCAGGGATAAAGGCAGGCGATGCGATAGTAAAGATAAGCGGCGAGACGACAGAGAAAATGACGCTCTATGACGCAGTCAGCAAAATGCGCGGGCCAAAGGGCTCCAAGGTAACAATAACAATAATGAGGAGCGACTGGAAAGAGCCGAAGGACTTCACACTGATACGTGATACGATAAAGGTCAAGAGCGTAAAGTATAAGGTAATCAACGGGGATATCGGGTATGTGAAAATAAATCAGTTTCAGGAAAAGACCGTAGCCGATTTAGTGAAGGCGCTGGGAGTCCTTAGAGAAAAAAAGGTAACAGCGATATTGCTTGACTTAAGAAACGACCCTGGCGGTCTCTTACAGGGGGCGGTTGGGGTAGCTGAGCAGTTTTTGCCGCCGAACAAGCTGGTAGTATATATAAAGGATAGGGCGGGGGAGAAAAAGGAGTTTGTAACTGAAGGTGACGGCAAGTACGAGAAACTCCCGATGGTAGTACTGGTAAACGAGGGAAGCGCCAGCGCATCCGAGATAGTGGCAGGGGCACTGAAGGACTGGAACCGGGCAGTTATTGTAGGGACGACGACGTTTGGCAAAGGCTCTGTACAGAGTGTCCTGCCGCTAAGTGACGGTTCGGGATTGCGTCTGACAACGGCCCGCTATTATACGCCGAAGGGGACATCGATACAGAACACTGGAATTACGCCTGACATAGTGGTGAAACTCAAGGCCGAAAAAGGAAATGATCGCCCCGTTATGAGAGAAAAAGACCTGAAGGGCCACCTCGACAACGAGCAGATAAACGGACAAGACCAGGACGAGCCGGAGGCCGCCCCCCTGGAAGTCGATGAAAAGGATGATTTACAGCTGCAGCGTGCCGTAGATATTCTAAAGGCATGGGACGTGATGAAGAGATTTAACAAGGCCGCGTAGCCAGGCATGTCAAGGGTAATATTTGACATAGAGACGGCAGGTGCGGAACTTGACTCATTTGAACCTGAGGTGCAGCAGTACCTGTTAAAGCTTGCCAATACAGAGGAGGAGATTCAATTGGTAAAAGAGAGTCTCTCCTTCTATCCGAATACGGCTGAAATTGTGGCAATTGGCATGTTAAATCCCGATACTGGAAAGGGCGTAGTATATTTTCAATCGGGCAATGATGCGGACGCTGCGCCATTTGAGGAAGATGGAATTACCTATCGCGGGGGCAGCGAACGGGCAGTAATCCAGGGGTTTTGGGATGTAATAAAAAAGTATGATAAATTTGTTACGTTCAACGGCAGGGCATTTGACTGTCCATTTATAATGATACGCTCTGCGGTACATGACATCAGGCCGACACGGGATTTGATGCCCAACCGCTTCGGCAGCGAGCACATAGACCTCCTTGACAGGTTGACGTTTTACGGTGCCACGCGCAGGCGGTTCAGCCTGGATATGTGGTGCAGGACGTTTGGGATAAAAAGCCCAAAGTCAGAAGGCGTAACCGGATACGACGTTAAGGACATGTTTAGGGCCGGCAGATATAAGGAAATAGCCGTTTACTGCGCTAGAGACCTATGGGCCACGCGGGAGCTGCTCTTTAAATGGGAAGGCTATATCAAGTACCCGCCCGAAGGGCAGATTAAGGTTAGTCAGATGAAGAGTTAGCAGGTTTCGTTGAGGACCTTAGCGGCATCTTTGGCAAAGTATGTTAGGATCAAATCCGCCCCGGCGCGTTTTATCGAGATAAGGATTTCCATCATAACCTTTTCGTAGTCAATCCATCCAAGCCGTGCCCCGGCATGGACCATGGAGTATTCGCCGGAGACGTTATATGCGGCAACGGGGACGTTGAAGGCGTGCTTAACGTCTGAGATTATATCAAGATAAGAGAGCGCGGGTTTGACCATAAGAATGTCGGCGCCTTCATCGATGTCGATAGAGGCTTCTTTGAGGGCTTCACGGCGGTTGGCGGGGTCCATTTGATGGGATTTTCTGTCACCGGAGGTCGGTGTGGATTGGGCGGCCTCTCTGAAAGGTCCATAGAAGGCGGATGAGTACTTAACGGCATAACTCATAATCGGCATAGGGCTAAATCCCTCTGAATCGAGTGCGGCCCTGATGACTCTGACACGCCCGTCCATCATATCCGAAGGTGCGGCCATGTCCGCGCCGGCGCGCGCGTGTGAGACGGCGGTACGAGCGAGCAGCTCAAGGGTCTGGTCATTGAGGATTTGACCATTTTCTACAATACCGCAGTGCCCGTGGCTTGTGTATTCACACAGACATATATCGGTAATGACAAACAGAGCAGGCACGGCATTTTTTATTTCACTAACTGCGCGCTGAATAACGCCGTCGGGGTCATAAGCCCCGGAGCCTTTTTCGTCTTTGTGCTCAGGGATGCCGAAGAGGATAACCGCCGCAATGCCTGATGAGTAAATCTCTGCCGCTGAGGTAACGGCCACGTCAACCGATTCGACAAAGCAACCCGGCATAGATTGAATCGGCCGCTTGATATTGTTCCCGAAGGTAACGAAAAGGGGACAAATAAAATTAGCTACAGATAGTGTGGTCTCTCTCACCATCTCCCTGAGAACGGGATTATATCTAAGCCGTCTCGGCCTTACTGCTGGAAACATGATAGATAGATTGTAGATTAACCCGGCCTAAAAAAACAAGTATATGTCATCTATGTGCATTGGAAAAGCGCTCTTTTTCATCAAGGGTAGAAGGGTTACTTTGGTATGGCTCACAGTTATAGTAATAGGTTCGACAATTTCTCAGCTTGCCATTTTCTTCGAAGGGAGGTTATTATTGGACATTGATGTTAAGGGCTAAAATCGGGTCTGACACAGTTTATTTAACAGACCCGAAGCTTTACAAAATAGTCGTAGAACTTGTATAATCTTACATAGCGCCACTAGCTCAACGGCAGAGCAGCGGACTCTTAATCCGTTGGTTGAAGGTTCAAATCCTTCGTGGCGCACTACCATTTACCCGATTTAAGCCAATCTACGGAGTATCACCACGTATCATCTGGTATCACATAGTATCAAAATTGGGTGCACTTTGCACCCAGAATGCACCCACCCCTATTTACTAACATTCCCCGTTAACAACCCCAGCTAAACCCATGTCCCGCGCGGGGTTCACCGGATTGATTAATTGTTGGACAGGGATTTGTGAGGACCTCGTGCCGGCTGTCTAAAAATTTATCCCTTATTGTGAGTTTTAACCTGAAAACACAATATGAGAATCCTTATTGTGTTTTCAGGCGCTAAAGTACAATATGTCATGCCACGATAATCTTTATTACACTCCCTGGCCAACCGTTCTATTGCCCTTTTGCTTGCCTATGTAGGTGTCCCTATACCACTTTTTCGCTCTTTCTACTTTCTCCTTATCCTCAGCATCAAGCTGAGACATAAATTTATATTTGTACCTGACCGGCAGCATCGCCAGCGGGTCTGCTCGTTTTATGCTTGCCTTGACATCGCTCATCTTCCCGCCAAGGTTTTTGTACTTATCGAGGTATTTCCTGGCCGCCTCTATGTCTCCATATTTCAGGGACTGCTTGTAATAGTACAAGGCCGTCCCTCTTGACGTAGGCAGAGCTATCGGTTTCTCTTCCCCCATTTTCTCAAGGTAATCCCTTGTCATCTTTATAGTGTCGTAATAGGCCGACTCTCCGGCGTCGGTCGTGTATGTGAGCAGCCCCGC